>NZ_AJQY01000406.1:0-728 GCF_000296875.1 Streptococcus sp. GMD1S
TCTCGTTTGACCAATGATACTGAGACCATCAGTGATATGTTTTCGGGAATTTTATCCAGCTTTATTTCAGCAGTTTTCATCTTTCTGACAACTCTGTATACCATGTTGGTGCTGGATTTTCGTTTGACAGCTTTAGTTTTGCTCTTTCTACCCTTGATTTTCCTTTTAGTCAATCTCTATCGGAAAAAGTCAGTGAAAATCATCGAAAAAACCAGAAGTCTCTTGTCAGATATCAATAGTAAGCTGGCAGAGAATATCGAGGGAATCAGGATTATCCAGGCCTTCAACCAAGAGAATCGCCTGCAAGCAGAATTTGATGAAATCAACCAAGAACACTTGGTCTATGCCAACCGTTCTGTGGCCTTGGATGCCCTCTTTTTGAGACCTGCCATGAGTTTGCTGAAACTCCTAGGATATGCAGTCTTGATGGCCTACTTTGGTTACCGCGGGCTTTATCTGGGAATAACAGCAGGAACCATGTATGCTTTTATCCAGTACATCAATCGGCTCTTTGACCCCTTGATTGAGGTGACGCAAAACTTTTCAACCCTTCAAACTTCTATGGTCTCAGCTGGACGTGTCTTTGCCTTGATTGACGAGAGGACCTATGAACCCCTTCAAAAGGATAGCCAAGCAAAGATTACAGAAGGTAATATTCGGTTTGAGCACGTGTGTTTCTCATATGATGGAAAACACCAGATTCTAGATGATATTTCCTTTTCAGTTAA
>NZ_AJQY01000407.1:0-713 GCF_000296875.1 Streptococcus sp. GMD1S
ATGAGTACAGATAAAAGGAGCAAATCAATGCCAAATTACAATATTCCATTTTCACCTCCCGATATTACCGAAGCTGAAATTGCTGAAGTAGCGGATACCCTTCGTTCTGGTTGGATCACAACAGGTCCGAAGACAAAAGAACTGGAGCGCCGCTTGTCTCAATACACACAGACACCTAAGACTGTCTGCCTCAACTCTGCGACAGCCGCTCTTGAGTTGATTTTGCGTGTTTTGGAAGTGGGACCTGGGGATGAAGTCATCGTTCCAGCTATGACTTATACAGCTTCATGTAGTGTTATCACACACGTAGGAGCGACACCTGTCATGGTGGATATTCAAGCAGATACGTTTGAGATGGACTATGACTTGCTTGAGCAAGCCATCACTGAAAAGACTAAGGTGATTATTCCGGTTGAGCTTGCAGGGATTGTTTGCGACTATGATCGTTTGCTCCAAGTGGTGGAGAAGAAACGGGACCTCTTTACAGCTGCTAGCAAGTGGCAAAAAGCCTTTAACCGTATCGTAATTGTCTCAGATAGTGCCCATGCTTTGGGATCTACTTATAAAGGACAACCAGCTGGATCTATCGCTGACTTTACTTCCTTCTCATTCCACGCCGTTAAGAACTTTACAACGGCTGAGGGAGGAAGTGCGACTTGGAAAGCCAATCCAGCGATTGATGACGAAGAGATGTACAAGGAGTTCCAAATCCT
>NZ_AJQY01000408.1:0-707 GCF_000296875.1 Streptococcus sp. GMD1S
GCCCAGACTTGTGGGAAATAGCGCATCATACCAAGATCATTTCGTCCACCACCACCAGAGCAGGACTCAAAGAGAATATGGCTGTGCTTCTCTGTCAGATAAGAAACGAGTTCATAAAGTCCCAGCATGTACTGATGAGATTGCATCTGTGTCTCTAGATAAGTTAAGCCATTTCCTAGGTTAGTGATATTGCGGTTCATGTCCCATTTGATGTAGTCAATCTCATGATAAGATAGGAGTTCATCTAAGACATTTTTCAAGTATTCTACTACCTGAGGATTGGCAAGATTAAGTACTAATTGATTTCTAGAATAGGTATGCTCATAGCCAGGAACCTGAATGGCCCAGTCAGGATGTTTGCGATACAAATCGCTATCAACAGAAATCATCTCAGGTTCTAACCAAAGGCCAAACTGCAAACCTCTGTCATGGATAGCTGAAATCAAACTTTCTAGGCTTCCACCCAGTTTTTCCTCATTAACAACCCAATCACCTAAAGCACGATTATCATCAAAGCGATTTCCAAACCACCCATCATCTAATACAAAAAGTTCTATTCCAACTTTCTTAGCTTCATCAGCTAATTCTAACAGTTTTTCTCTCTGAAAGTCAAAGTAAGTAGCTTCCCAGTTATTGATAAGAATTGGGCGTTCTTTTTTAGAAAATTTACTTGGCATAATGTGCTTAAGTACAAAATTCTGACTTTC
>NZ_AJQY01000409.1:0-705 GCF_000296875.1 Streptococcus sp. GMD1S
AGACACCGTTGCGATGATACACATCATGACAATAGAGGAGATTTCAAAGGTTGGCACCCCAAAGTAGAGGGGAGTTGGGACATGGACAAGCGGTGCTGCTGCAACAGGGGAGAAATCAACCAAGCCCATGGTAGCAGCAATGGCAGTTCCAACAACCAACCCAATCAAAATGGAGATAGACTTGATAAATCCTTTGGTAAAGATGTTGATCAAGAGGATGATCAGAACAGTGATGGCTGCAAGCAAGAGACTTTGACCGGTTGGCTCTGGGACGTTATTTCCCATATTTCCAATAGCGACAGGAATCAGGGTCAATCCAATTGTGGTAATGACAGAGCCTGTTACGATAGATGGGAAGAGATTGGCTACTTTTGAGAAAATGCCTGAAACAAGAACTACGTAAATCCCTGATGCGATAAGGGCACCAAACATAGCACCACTACCATGGCTTTGGCCAATCATAATCAAGGGAGCGACAGATTGGAAGGCAACTCCGAGAACGACTGGTAGTCCAATCCCAAAGTATTTGTTGAGTTGGAGTTGGAGGAAGGTTGCCACCCCACACATGAAGATATCTGTAGAAATCAGGTAGGTCAACTGCTCAGCTGAATAGCCAAGGGCTGTCGCAATCATGATGGGAACCAGGATAGATCCTGAGTACATGGCTAATAAGTGCTGCAAGCCAAGAATGGCTGCTTGCGAGTG
>NZ_AJQY01000410.1:0-704 GCF_000296875.1 Streptococcus sp. GMD1S
GCTAAATTCCGCTACCGTCAGCCTGATTCTAAGGTGACAGTACATGTCAAAGGAGATAAGGCAGAGGTCATCTTTGCGGAACCGCAACGCGCCATCACACCAGGACAGGCAGTTGTCTTTTACGATGGCGATGAGTGTCTCGGTGGCGGTTTGATTGATAATGCTTATCGAGATGGACAGGTTTGTCAGTACATTTAAGATTTTCTAAGAGGAAAGAGAATGTTTCAGTTTTTTAAGAAAAAAACGGCTAAAAAAGAGCAAACAATGAGCCTCTCTGACTATAAGAAAGAGTATTTGAGAGAGAAAACGACAGAGTCAATTGAAGCCTTGTTCAAGGAATTGAAACAAGCTAAAGTCTGGGTCCCCTTCAATCCGAATCTTCTGGATGAGAGTGATGAACAAGAAGGGGTACGACTAAAACCGGATATTCTGCGAAAGGGAGACGACTACTTCTATCCTTGTTTCTTAACTGAACAAGATATTCCCAGGGACTATTATGACCGTTTTTCCTGGTTGCAATTACCTCTTACGGACTGTTTATCTGTTGCGGAAGAGATAGGGGAGTTTCCGGTGAGAGGGATTGTTCTGGATGCCTTCTCTGACCCAGTCGAGATTGACAAAGGAGCTTTTGAAGCGATTCGCCAATTATAGTACATTTAGATTGACAAATTTTCTCAATTTGCTACAATAATAAAAGCAATAGA
>NZ_AJQY01000411.1:0-677 GCF_000296875.1 Streptococcus sp. GMD1S
AAACTACCAGTTCTGGAAATTTTCGGCCCAACCTTTCAAGGTGAAGGTCGTGCTATCGGGCAGAAAACCATGTTTGTCCGCACTGCTGGTTGCGACTACCACTGCGACTGGTGCGACTCTGCCTTTACTTGGGATGGTTCTGAAAAACCAACTCGCATGACCGCTGATGAAGTCATTGCAGCCTTAGATAAGCTAGGAAGCTACGACTATGTAACCCTATCTGGCGGAAATCCCGCTATCCTAGCAGCTAACATGGCCGAACTCGTCACCAAGCTCAAGGAACGCGGTATCACTCTGGCTGTTGAGACTCAAGGTTCTCGCTGGCAAAATTGGTTAAAAGACATCGACCAGGTCACTCTGAGCCCCAAGCCTCCTTCATCAAAGATGGAAGTCAACTTCGAGACCTTGGACTTTATCGTTTCCCAATTGGATCCAGACAAGGTCACCTTTAAAATCCCTGTCTTTGATGATGCCGATTTGGCCTTTGCTAAAGGGATTCAAGAACGCTACCAACCAGATGTCCTTTTCTTATCGGCTGGAAATCCTGAGCCCAAGGCTACAGGCAATATTGTCCAAGACCAACTAGACCGACTCAAAGAACTCTGGGAATGTGTCGCTACTGACGATAGCTGGGGCAATGTCCGCGTCCTTCCTCAACTCCATACCCTCCTCTACGA
>NZ_AJQY01000412.1:0-665 GCF_000296875.1 Streptococcus sp. GMD1S
CCTGGCGCTGTGTAGTGAAGGGCTGAGAATTGTTCTTTATTGAGCATTTCTGCCTTGCTCTTAAGGATAGCAGCATGCTCTTCCCAAGCTTTAACAGGATCTTCTTCGTAGACACGGCAAGTTTTGAAGATCTGATCCCAAAGGAGGTCCACTGCTTCTTCATCGCTCGCAGCATTTGGAAAAACCTTCTTAGCCCACTCAAGCCCTGCTGCAGCTGCTACAGTCCAGCTAACCTTGTTGGATTGCGTTGCGATACGCATTGGCTTCATCGCAAGTCCCATAGCTTTGGCAGAAGCTGAAAGCTTGTCAGCATCCACTCCGTTCAAGGCACCTGGGTCAGAAGAACGGACACCGAGACGGCTAGCCTTGTTTTCCAAGAGGTAGTTCATCTCAGCAATCTTGTATTCTGGCACATTGTTCAGACGCTCTATCGGCGCGTGGAGGAATTTCTCACGGTTGATGATATCATCTGTCCACTGAACAATAACCTCATGAGCACCCAAGGCATAAGCTTCTTTCACGATCAAATGCGCCAACTCACGTTGCTCCACATCGATAGAAAGAGCCAAGGTGTGACCAGGTTGCACGTTAATTCCATTCGCAACCAACAATTTCGCATATTTTTCTAGATTTTCTTTAAAATTTGGTAAAACCATTCTATTCTT
>NZ_AJQY01000413.1:0-652 GCF_000296875.1 Streptococcus sp. GMD1S
AGAGCGTTGCGTCCGAAAGTCTATCCAGACACGGCTCTTTAAAAACAAAAGGAGAAAATATGACGACTTATTTGCAAACAAAACTCAAGAATATCAAAATTACTCTTGGTGAAATGTCTGGTGGCTACCGCCGTATGGTTGCTGCTATGGCTGATTTGGGATTTTCAGGAACCATGAAGGCTATCTGGAATGACCTCTTTGCCCATCGTAGTTTTGCTCAGTGGCTTTACCTGCTGGTTTTAGGAAGTTTTCCAATCTGGCTGGAGTTGATTTATGAACACCGCATTGTTGACTGGGTTGGGATGATTTGTAGCTTGACAGGGATTATCTGTGTTATCTTTGTATCGGAAGGTCGAGCAAGTAATTACCTTTTTGGTTTGATTAACTCTGTTATTTACCTTATCTTGGCTTTGCAGAAAGGCTTTTATGGTGAGGTGCTAACGACACTCTACTTCACGGCCATGCAGCCAATTGGACTTCTAGTTTGGATCTACCAGGCACAGTTTAAAAAGGAAAAGCAGGAGTTTGTCGCGCGTAAACTGGACGGTAAGGGTTGGACCAAGTATCTTTCTATTAGTGTTTTCTGGTGGTTGGTATTTGGGTTCATTTATCAGTCTATCGGAGCCAATCGTCCTTATCGCGATTCCATCAC
>NZ_AJQY01000414.1:0-641 GCF_000296875.1 Streptococcus sp. GMD1S
TAGTCATCTAACCACTCCCGTCTAAACTCCGCAAAGGCAGTCGGAGTCTCATAGAGACGAACATATTCCAAACGGAGATTGCGCTCGTCTGGCAACTCTTGGCTCATGGTTTGAAAAATCCAGTAAACCATATTTTCAGCAGTCGTGTTCATATAAGGCAGGGTTTCATTGAGATAGCGATGATCCAAGTGGGGTTCTATGTAGTTCTTGTAGATCGCTTTGATATCTCCAAAGTCGTAGGTCATACCCCGTTCATCTAAAAATCCACTGACAGCAATTTGCAGATGATAAGTGTGGCCGTGCAGGGACTTGCATTTTCCCTCATAGTGAAAGAGGTGGTGGGCAGCATCGAAGGTGAACTCTTTTGATACCAAGGTTCTGTGAGGATTGTAGATAAGAGATTCCCCAGTTTCCTGTTTGATTTCTTTGGGAGCAAAAAACATTAGCTCTCTCCTTTCTGTGAGAGATAAACATCAAGGCCATGCTGGCGTAGGTGGCAGGCTGGACAATCACCGCAGCCACTACCGATAATCCCATTGTAGCAGGTTAAGGTCTTCTCACGAACGTAGTCAAAGGCACCAAGTTGGTCGGCTAACTCCCAAGTTTCAGCCTTGTCTAGCCACATGAGAGGTGTTTGGATA
>NZ_AJQY01000415.1:0-631 GCF_000296875.1 Streptococcus sp. GMD1S
ATAGAAGGATTACAAGGCATGAAAGCCAGCATTTCAATGTTGATGGTCGCAAGCAATACCTTGCAGCCCATACGGCTAGCAGCTAGAGATGCCTCCACCCCAGCGTGCCCCGCACCGATTACAATAATATCGTATTCTTCCGTAAAATTATAAGTCATTTCTTAACCTTTCAAAAATTTCTCGCAAATAAGGAACTAACTTCTCCTCCTCTAGAGCTTGATCCATAGTAACCCATTTAAAGTGTGTATGCTCTTCAGGATCTAATCTGATAATTGGCTTCTCCCCAACCCACTCTGCTTTATAAACTAAGCGAGTAAAAACCGTATCCTTAGAGGTATCCAGTTGACTATCTTCGTGAAGAAGTTTGAGCGAACTGCTATCTAGCCTAACTCCCGCTTCTTCAATGCATTCTCTAAGAGCACCATCTCGCGGAAGTTCACCCTTTTCAACCCCGCCACCAGGAATATCCCAGTAAGTTGGATAAACGTTGGGTTCTCCTCTTTTAATTTCCGAACGCTGAATGAGCAAATAATCACCACCACTATGAACAAGTACATGGGCAATAAGCTTAACCATCATTTTCTCTCCTATTCCTCAAGATGAATGTGTTTTAGTTGGCCGTTCCATTCTG
>NZ_AJQY01000416.1:0-625 GCF_000296875.1 Streptococcus sp. GMD1S
TGACCGAGTCTTACTCGGCTTTTGATTTTGTTTCAGAAGCTAAGAAGGCTATTGAGAATATTCATAACCGTGGTAAGCTTGCTATTATCGCGGGTGGTACAGGGCTTTATATCCAGAGCTTGCTGGAAGGATACCATCTAGGTGGAGAAACACCTCATGAGGAGATTTTAGCTTATCGGGCTAGCTTGGAGCCTTATTCAGATGAGGAATTAGCCCATCTCGTGGAGCAAGCAGGTCTTGAAATTCCCCAGTTTAACCGTCGTCGTGCTATGCGTGCCTTGGAGATTGCCCATTTTGGTCAGGATTTGGAAAATCAAGAGACTTTGTATGAACCTCTGATTATCTGCTTAGATGATGAGCGTAGTCAGCTTTATGAACGTATCAACAACCGAGTGGATCTAATGTTTGAGGCTGGGCTTTTGGATGAGGCCAAGTGGCTTTTTGACCATTACCCTGATGCGCAGGCAGCCAAAGGAATTGGCTACAAGGAACTATTTCCATATTTCCGTGGGGAGCAGACTTTAGAGGAAGCTAGTGAGAGTCTCAAACAGGCTACCCGTCGTTTTGCCAAGCGTCAGTTGACCTGGTTCCGTAATCGCATGCAGGTGACCTTTTATCAGATAGG
>NZ_AJQY01000417.1:0-619 GCF_000296875.1 Streptococcus sp. GMD1S
GCACTCGAACCAAAGATTCCTCCTGCGATAAACTCAACAATCGCATAGCTTAAATTTAAGAAAAAAGCTAACCAGATAGATGTTTTAGAACTCATTTCTCTCCCTCCTTTGGTATAATGGGTATATACATACTTCTTTCATTTGTATTATCTAATAAAATCCAAAGAAAGGATAGAAGCAAACTGTCAGTCCTATTCAGTTCTGAACAGTTTGTCTCAAGTGTCTATATGCCAAAAAGAGACCGTCGAGTCAGCAAGACGAAAAAAGCCATCTATCAAGCTTTTTTACAACTTTTGAACGACAAGGGCTATGATGCCACTACTGTTCAGGATATCATTGACCTAGCAGATGTTGGACGTTCTACTTTTTACTGTCACTATGAAAGCAAGGAACTCCTTTTAGATGAGCTCTGTCGCTACCTCTTTCATCATCTCTTTGAAAGGGAAGGACACTTTACTACCGAGGACTACCTCGCGCATATCTTTTTACATTTTCAGAAAAACCAGGACCATGTCACCAGTCTCCTTTTTTCTAAAAACGACTACTTCCTCCGCCAACTACACAAGGAACTCGAACACCACGTTTATCCCATGGTGGCGGGTGACTTGCAAGAGGCCTA
>NZ_AJQY01000418.1:0-614 GCF_000296875.1 Streptococcus sp. GMD1S
TAGCTATTGACCAAATGGGCATAAAAGCCATCCTGTGCAAGCAAGTCTGCAGGGGTACCTTCTTCGACAATTTTGCCCTGATTCAAAACAACAACCTTTTCTGTCCGCTCAGCAATGGTCAAACGGTGAGCAATGAAAATCAAGGTCTTGTCTAAAACCATGAGATTATCCACAATCCGCTTTTCCGTCAAGATATCCAGACTGCTAGTCGCCTCGTCCAAGATTAAGACAGGGGCATCCGTCAAAAGAGCACGCGCCAGAGCGATTCGTTGTCGTTGCCCACCAGAAATTCCAGCCCCATCCGAAGTTAATTCTGTCTGATAATTCAGTGGCATGCGCTCGATATCCTCCCGAATCTCTGCCAACTCAACTGCCCGTAAGATGTCTTCCTGAGTCGTCCCCTCCTTGGCTCCAAGGAGAAGATTCTCCAAAATCGTTCCGTTAAAGACATAGGGCTGTTGAGGTAGATAGTTGATATACTGGCGCAAGGCTTTTTTGTCAATCTGATTGAGATTGACACCACCCAGACTAATCTCTCCCTGACTTGGATCGTAGAAGTTAACCATCATCTTGGCCAAGGTGGTCTTTCCTGACCCTGAAATCCCCACAAAAGC
>NZ_AJQY01000419.1:0-613 GCF_000296875.1 Streptococcus sp. GMD1S
TCTTGGATGTAAACAGGTACGTGTTTACGTCCGTCATAAACTGCAATAGTGTAACCAATGAAACTTGGGAAGATCGTTGAACGACGTGACCAAGTTTTGATAACTTTTTTCTTTTCGTCGTTAGCTTGAGCTTCAACTTTTTTCATCAAATGCTCATCGACGAAAGGTCCTTTTTTAAGACTGCGTCCCATTTTATTTTTTCTCCTTTAAATGTTGTACCACAGCGGCTTGCGCTCACATGGAGCGCTACCGAGCTGGCGGATTATCTAGCGCTTATGCGACTAGTTTTAAATTATTTCTCGTTGCGACGACGAACGATAAGTTTGTCAGATTTCGCTTTCTTGTTACGAGTTTTAAGACCAAGAGCAGGTTTGCCCCATGGAGTAGATGGCGCTTTACGACCAACTGGTGCTTTACCTTCACCACCACCGTGTGGGTGATCGTTAGGGTTCATTACAGAACCACGAACTGTTGGGCGGATACCTTTCCAACGGCTACGTCCTGCTTTACCAAGGTTAACAAGTCCATGTTGTTCGTTTCCGACAACACCAACTGTTGCACGACAAGTTCCAAGAATCATACGTACTTCGCCAGATTGAAGACGAACAAGAAC
>NZ_AJQY01000420.1:0-610 GCF_000296875.1 Streptococcus sp. GMD1S
GAACTTTCAGAAGATGTCTTGAAAATCGTTAAAATGGACGTTGATGAAAATCCAAATACAGCTCGTGCTTTTGGAATCATGTCTATCCCAACCCTTCTCTTCAAAAAAGACGGCCAAGTGGTGAAACAAGTTGCAGGTGTTCACACAGCAGAACAAATCAAGGCCATCGTTGCTGAATTGAGCTAATCACACGAGAGACCATGTACTTCATTTGGTCTCTTTTTTCTTACCCTTTGCCATTTTTCAAAAAATATGCTAGACTGTAGGTAGAATATTACGATGTTTGGGACATGCCATCGCTAAAAAAAACCTCTACTTGGTATTTTTTAGCTCCCCTCAAGGGAGCTTTTTGCGTGCTCTGAACATTTCCCATTTTAGAAGGAGTACTATGAAACGTCATTCAGCCTTGGTCGTCTTTAGCGGCGGTCAAGATTCCACAACCTGCCTCTTTTGGGCTAAAGAACACTATAAAACAGTCGAAGCCGTCACCTTTGCCTACGGCCAACGCCATCATCTCGAAATTCAAGTTGCTAGAGAAATCGCTAAGGAACAAGGCATTCGTCATCACATCTTAGATATGTCTCTGCTGGGACAAATCACTGAAAATGCC
>NZ_AJQY01000421.1:0-604 GCF_000296875.1 Streptococcus sp. GMD1S
TAAAGACTCTCCATGAAAGGAAAGGAAGAGAAGATGACAAATAAAAATGCTTATGCACCACGTCTCACTACTGACTAAAAGCTAAAGCATTTGTCAGTAGACGCTTTCTCCTATGGGACCAAAGCTAGAGACCTGACTAGTATTTTTAGATAAAATAATTGTTTATCTAAAAATACGTCGCAGTCTTTCTCAAAAAAGAAAAGGATTAAAAAATGACAAATAAAAATGCGTACGCCCAGTCGGGTGTGGATGTTGAAGCGGGTTATGAAGTTGTTGAGCGGATCAAAAAGCACGTGGCTCGTACGGAGCGTGCAGGTGTCATGGGAGCTCTTGGTGGCTTTGGTGGCATGTTTGACCTTTCAAAAACAGGTGTCAAAGAGCCAGTCTTGATTTCGGGGACAGATGGTGTCGGGACCAAGCTCATGTTGGCCATCAAGTATGATAAGCATGATACGATTGGGCAAGACTGTGTGGCCATGTGTGTCAACGATATTATCGCTGCAGGTGCGGAGCCTCTTTACTTCCTCGACTATGTCGCAACTGGTAAAAATGAACCAGCTAAACTAGAACAAGTCGTTGCTGGTGTGGCAGAAGGCTGTGTGCA
>NZ_AJQY01000422.1:0-601 GCF_000296875.1 Streptococcus sp. GMD1S
GGTATCGCCGTGAAACCTAGCCAAGATGTTGTTTATGCACCAGCTGATGCTGAAGTGACAATCGTCTTCCCAACTGGCCATGCTTATGGATTGAGAACAGCTAACGGTGCAGAAATCTTGATCCACGTTGGTATCGACACTGTTTCAATGAACGGTGAAGGCTTCAACCAAAAAGTTAATCAAGGTGATAAGGTTAAAGCTGGAGATGTTCTTGGAACATTTGACTCAGCTAAGATTGCTGCTGCTGGTCTTGATAACACAACAATGGTTATCGTAACAAACACTGCAGACTTTGCTTCAGTATATCCAGTTGCTTCTGGAACAGTTGCTAAGGGTGATGCAATCATCGAAGTGAAAGCCTAATCCTCTTCAAAAATCAAATCTAAAAACAAAACGAACAAATGGCATGTTTGTTCGTTTTTGCTTGAATGGTAAGATTTACAGAGGAAAATCTAAAATATAGAGAAATCTAGACTTTCAAAATATGCTATAATAAAGAAAATAAAAACAAGAGGTTTATCATGACAAAATTATATGGAAGCTTGGAAGCGGGCGGTACAAAGTTTGTCTGTGCTGTCGGTGATGAAAACTTTAATGTTGT
>NZ_AJQY01000423.1:0-588 GCF_000296875.1 Streptococcus sp. GMD1S
TCCAAAAGAAACATGCTTAAAGGAAATGGCTCCCTTAACTTGGTCACTGGTCAAGATTTCCTTACCTGTTTCAACAACCTCAGGACTTTCTAAGACAGCATAGACACGCTCTGCACAAGCTAAAGCACTTTGCAACTCAGCTAAAACAGAAGAAATATCATTAAAGGGCTTGGTGTACTGTTGGACGTAATTCAAAAAAGTCACTAAACGTCCGATGGTCAAGGTGGACCCCATCATGATTCGATAAGCTCCTACTCCAGCAAGAAGAGCATAAATGAGTGCGTTGACAAAGCGAGTTGAAGGATTAACCGTTGATGAATAAAAGATGGCTGACTGAGAATAGCCTGCATAGTTGGCATTAGCCACATGCAGTCTTTGGATAAACTCTGTTTGAGCATTGAAGGACTGGATAATAGTTTGCTGGCTAAGAGACTCTTCAATCAACTGAGTCTGAATTCCTCTCGTCTCCGTTTGCTTCTGGAAGAGGTGATAAGATCTCTTGGCAATAAAGCGTGAAATCACCATGGACAGGGGCGTCAACAGCAAGACCAAGAGGGCCATGAGGAGATGAATTTGGAGCATGGCTAG
>NZ_AJQY01000424.1:0-585 GCF_000296875.1 Streptococcus sp. GMD1S
CACAACCAAAACCAAACTCCCGTTAAGAGCTCTTACTTTGGTATCGTAGATACAGCAGGTATTCCAAAACATGACTTTTATCTCTACCAAAGCCAATGGGTTTCTGCCAAGAAGAAACCGATGGTACACCTTCTTCCTCACTGGAACTGGGAAAATAGAGAATTGGCATCGAAAGTTGAAGATTCAGACGGAAAAATCCCAGTTCGGGCTTACTCAAACGCTGCAAGTGTAGAATTGTTCTTAAATGGTCAATCTCTTGGAGTTAAGAAGTTCAACAAAAAACAAACCAGTGATGGCCGTACCTACCAAGAAGGTGCCAATGCTAAGGAACTCTATCTTGAGTGGAAGGTTGCGTACCAACCAGGTACCTTGGAAGCTGTAGCTCGCGATGAAGCTGGAAACGAAATTGCACGTGATAAGATCACGACTGCAGGCCAACCAGCAGGTGTTCGCCTCGTCAAGGAAGAACACGCAATCGCAGCCGATGGAAAAGACTTGACCTACATCTACTACGAAATCGTAGACAGTGAAGGAAATGTGGTACCAACTGCCAATAATTTGGTTCGTTTCCAATTGCATGGACAA
>NZ_AJQY01000425.1:0-584 GCF_000296875.1 Streptococcus sp. GMD1S
CAGTACATTTAGATTGACAAATTTTCTCAATTTGCTACAATAATAAAAGCAATAGAAATGATGGTCAAAGCTCATGGATGTTGCAGGCTTTTTTGCCCTGCACTTCTTACGAGTTTTGACTGTTTTTGTGTCGTTTAAGGGAAAGGACAAAAATGACTCAACAAGACTTTCGGACAACAGTGGGAGACACGGTCTTTGGTGTTCGGGCGGCAGCCTTGATTCTCCAAAATGGCAAGCTCCTAGTTACTAAAGACAAGGGTAAATATTACACTATCGGCGGTGCGATTCAAGTCAATGAAAGTACGGAAGACGCGGTAGTCCGTGAAGTGAAGGAAGAACTAGGTGTCAAAGCTCAAGCTGGGCAGCTAGCTTTCGTGGTTGAAAATCGTTTTGAACAGGACGGTGTTTCCTATCACAACATCGAGTTTCATTATCTAGTGGACTTGCTTGAGGACGCCCCATTGACCATGCAAGAAGATGAGAAAAAGCAACCCTGTGAGTGGATTGACTTGGATAAACTTGAGGAGTTCCAGCTAGTTCCAGCCTTTTTAAAAACAGCCCTACCAGAATGGAACGGCCAACTA
>NZ_AJQY01000426.1:0-570 GCF_000296875.1 Streptococcus sp. GMD1S
GTGACATACAGTTTTTGTAATTCAGCAATCTTATCAGACACAGGTGCAAAGCCACCACAGCCAACCAGCTGATCTTCATCTTCCAGAATAAAGTAAGCTGCTCTCTCTTGCTGTTGATAATAGTCGGCCAAATGATCTAGATGAGAATCAAAGTAGACAGTTCCTGGTTTGTCAAGCCCGAATTCTTCAAGGCTAGCTCGAATGAGTTGTGCTACAGCTGGATTGTCTTTTACTTCCATTGGCCGTAAGTTCATCATTAGTCCTCCGATAGGATGTATCGACTAGTTAAACAATACCTTGTGCAATCATAGCGTTTGCTACATTTTCAAAGGCAGCAATGTTAGCTCCTGCAAGGTAATCAGTACCAAGACCGTACGTTTCAGCGGTTGTTTTAGCTGTATTAAAGATATTGGTCATGATATCTTTGAGACGGCCGTCAACTTCTTCACGTGTCCATGAAAGGCGAAGGCTATTTTGGCTCATTTCAAGGGCTGAAACGGCTACACCACCAGCATTAGCAGCTTTGGCAGGTCCGTAAAGGATTCCGTTTTCTTTGTAGACTTTAATCGC
>NZ_AJQY01000427.1:0-564 GCF_000296875.1 Streptococcus sp. GMD1S
CTTCTTGATATGTTGGACATCCTTGTGGGGATGATAGATGCCATCAGGATGTTCTGGCGATGTCTGATTGTCCCGCAAGACCAAGTCCAACTCAAACTGTCCATCGCGTTTACGAGCAATCGGTGTGATGGTGTGATGCGGTGTCCCGTCTGTCTCTGCTAAAATCTGGACTTCAGGGTCTGAATACTGTCGCCATTCCTGTAAAATCTTGTCAGCCAAGTTAATCAAATCCTCCTTGGAATCTGAAGTCAAACGTAGCACTGACATTGGCCACTTAACAATCCCAGCCTTGACCTGCTCAAAACCAGCAAAACAGAAAGTCTTTTGCAAAGGAGCCAATTCCATAGGAAATACGTGACGGCCTCCTTGATAGTGGTCATGAGTTAGAATAGAGCCCCCCACAATTGGCAGGTCGGCATTAGAGCCTGCAAAATAGCCAGGAAACTGCTCTACAATCGCCAGCAGACGCTCAAAACTCTGACGACTAATGGCCATAGGTCGATGCTGACCGTCTAAGAAAATACAGTGCTCATTAAAATAAGCATAGGGCGAATACTGGAAGCC
>NZ_AJQY01000428.1:0-563 GCF_000296875.1 Streptococcus sp. GMD1S
CTTCTTGCAGCCTTTGGGATGTACTATCTGCGCTATGTTTGGCGTATGTATATCCTTGGGACTTCTTATCGTCTGGGACAGATTATGCGGTCTCGCTTGTTTGAGCATTTCACAAAAATGCCTCCAGCCTTTTATCAGACCTATCGTACAGGGGACCTGATGGCACACGCTACAAATGATATCAATGCCTTGACGCGTCTCGCAGGGGGTGGTGTTATGTCTGCGGTGGATGCCTCGATCACGGCTTTGGTGACTTTGCTGACCATGCTTTTTAGTATTTCATGGCAAATGACCCTAGTTGCCATTTTACCCTTACCTTTCATGGCTTATGCGACCAGTCGTCTAGGGAGAAAGACCCACAAGGCCTTTGGCGAATCCCAAGCTGCCTTTTCCGAACTTAATAACAAGGTACAGGAGTCTGTATCAGGTATTAAAGTGACCAAGTCTTTCGGTTACCAGGCGGACGAGTTGAAGTCCTTTCAGGCAGTCAATGAATTGACCTTCCAGAAGAACCTGCAAACCATGAAATACGATAGTCTCTTTGACCCTATGGTTCTCTTATT
>NZ_AJQY01000429.1:0-560 GCF_000296875.1 Streptococcus sp. GMD1S
GGGGGAACTGGTTCAGGTAAATCAAGCTTGGTGCAAGTCTTACTTGGTCTTTATCCGGCAGACAAGGGAAGTATTGACCTTTATCGAAATGGACGTAGTCCTCGTAATCTTGAGCAATGGCGGTCTTGGATTGCCTATGTGCCTCAAAAAGTCGAACTTTTTAAGGGAACTATTCGTTCCAACTTGACTCTGGGTTTCAATCAAGAAGTATCTGACCAAGAACTCTGGCAGGCCTTGGAGATTGCGCAAGCTAAGGATTTTGTCAGTGAAAAGGAAGGACTCTTGGATGCCCTGGTTGAGGCTGGAGGTCGAAATTTCTCAGGTGGACAAAAACAAAGGCTGTCTATCGCACGTGCAGTCTTGCGCCAAGCTCCATTTCTCATCTTAGATGATGCGACCTCGGCCCTCGACACCATTACCGAGTCCAATCTCTTGAAAGCTATCCGAGAGAATTTGCCAAACACGAGTTTAATCTTGATTTCTCAACGGACTTCGACACTTCGTATGGCTGACCAGATTCTCCTCTTGGAAAAAGGTGAGTTACTAGCTGTTGGCAAGCA
>NZ_AJQY01000430.1:0-560 GCF_000296875.1 Streptococcus sp. GMD1S
GTGGATGCGGCGGTTGAGGTGGCCAAGTATTATGACTTTATCGAGGTCATGCCACCAGCTATCTATGCGCCATTGATTGCCAAAGAGCAGGTCAAGGATATGGAGGAACTTCAGACCATTATCAAGAGCTTGATAGAGGTTGGAGATCGTCTTGGCAAGCCTGTTCTGGCTACGGGAAATGTCCACTATATCGAACCAGAAGAAGAGATTTACCGTGAAATTATCGTCCGTAGTTTGGGACAAGGGGCTATGATTAACCGAACCATTGGTCATGGGGAACATGCCCAACCAGCTCCTCTTCCAAAGGCTCATTTTCGAACGACCAATGAGATGTTGGATGAATTTGCCTTCTTGGGTGAAGATTTAGCACGCAAACTAGTTATTGAAAACACTAATGTCTTGGCAGAAATCTTTGAACCTGTTGAGGTTGTTAAGGGTGACTTGTACACACCTTTCATTGACAAGGCGGAAGAAACGGTCGCCGAGCTGACCTACAAAAAAGCCTTTGAGATTTATGGAAATCCGCTGCCAGATATCGTTGATTTGCGGATTGAAAAAGA
>NZ_AJQY01000431.1:0-557 GCF_000296875.1 Streptococcus sp. GMD1S
GCTTGGTGGATGTATTTTGCTGTTTCAGCATTGTTCATGGTGTAGAGATGCACACCAGCAACATCCTGAGTTACCAAGTCCACGATCTGATCCACGGCATAGGCAAGTCCTGCTGCTCTGAGCGACTCAGGGTCATGCTCATACTTGTCTAAGATGGCCTTAAATTTACGTGGAAGATGGATATTCTCACAAGTCTTCAAGAGACGAAGCGCTTGATTTCGATTCAGAATTGGCATAATCCCCGCATGAATAGGAACATCAATCCCTGCCAAGGTACACTTGTCTTGAAAATCGTAGAAGCGCTCATTGTCAAAGAAAAGTTGCGTTACGAGACTGGAACAACCTGAATCCACTTTCTTCTTGAGGTTTTGAATATCCGAGATTTGGTTTGGAGAGTCAGGGTGTCCCTCTGGATAACAAGCACCAACAATATCAAAGTGAGGGGCTTGTTCCTTGATGAACTCGATCAAATCCGTTGCGTAGCGGAAATCCTTTTGTGGCTCCACATCAGGGATAATATCCCCACGCAAGGCCAAGATTTTCTGTACCCCAACCTT
>NZ_AJQY01000432.1:0-545 GCF_000296875.1 Streptococcus sp. GMD1S
CTTATGCAGTGAAGAAATTGGATACCAATGATTTCTTTGTGGAACCAGATATTTGGAATTTATTGGACAAAGTTCGAGATATCGCTGCTGAGTATGGGGCAGAGCTTTTACCTGAGATTCATGAACACTATTCGATTCAGTTTAAAATAGCGGATCATAATTACTATGTTTACGATTTTGCCCTTCCAATGGTGACTCTTTATACTCTTTACAGTTCCAGAACAGAGCGTTTGGCCAAGTGGTTGAAGATGAGCTCGATGAAGCAATTTACGACACTAGATACTCATGATGGGATTGGAGTGGTGGATGTCAAAGATATCCTGACTGATGAGGAAATTGACTATGCTTCAAATGAACTCTATAAGGTTGGAGCGAATGTCAAACGCAAGTACTCTAGTGCAGAGTATAACAATCTAGATATCTACCAAATCAATTCAACCTATTATTCAGCACTTGGAGATGATGATGTCAAGTACTTCCTTGCTCGTTTGATTCAAGTTTTTGCTCCAGGCATTCCTCAGGTTTACTATGTGGGTCTATTAGCA
>NZ_AJQY01000433.1:0-545 GCF_000296875.1 Streptococcus sp. GMD1S
TCAGCCACATCACGCATAATACGGTCAAATTCTTCGTGGTCTGCATATTTTTCTTCATACACCGCAGTCACTTGGTCTTTAACTGCTTGAGTCGCAGCTTCTCGAGCCAATTTTTCTTCTACTTGGACAGCTTTTTGGAGGTCACTGTTGTAGGCTGCGATGATTTCAGCCTGCAAGTCAGCGTCTACATGAAGCAATTCCACTTCTGCTTTTTCCTTACCAACTGCCGCAACGATTTCTTCTTGGAAGGCAATCAATTCTTTGACTGCTTCGTGCCCTTTGAGAAGGGCTTCCAACATGATTTCTTCTGACAATTCTTTGGCACCAGACTCTACCATGTTGATGGCGTGTTTGGTACCAGCTACTGTCAATTCAAGGAGAGATTGCTCTGCTTGTTCTTGCGTAGGGTTGATGATGATTTGACCATCTACATAGCCCACTTGCACCCCAGCAATTGGTCCGTCAAACGGAATATCTGAGATAGAAAGTGCCAAGGATGAACCAAACATAGCCGCCATTGGAGCAGAGGCATTTTCATCATAAGA
>NZ_AJQY01000434.1:0-544 GCF_000296875.1 Streptococcus sp. GMD1S
TGTTCCTAAAAATTGAATATCCATTCGATACTTTCTAATTAATCAATATATAACATGGCTGTGCGATTTTCCGATCGGAAATAGCGCTTTCCAGAAAAAGCAGCAGCTTCTTGCAATAAATCCTCTTGGCTGTAGCCCTTTAGACGTTTGCGACCATCAGCCAAACTTTCCAAATCCGTCAAAGCTGTGAGATTTTCTACACTAATAACTTCCTCATCTCCGACAGCTTTCATGTAAATCTTGCCAGACTCTTCAAAGACGAGTTGATGGGGGAAAATTTGCGCAATTTCAAAGAGCAAGTCAGCTGTGATTACTTCCTCAGCTTCTGAGAAAATCCGCCCCAGTCCCTCACTCTCATAGCAAAATCCAAAAGATTTACCCGACAGGTTCAGACGAATAAAAGGCTTATTTTCAAAGGTGAAACTTGGTTCAACATTGTAGAGATTCAGTTCATGACTGAGTTCTACAAAGTAATCTGTCGCAGCCTGAGGACTCTTTTTCTGGTAGAGTTCAGCAAAGTAGGCATTGACTACACTCGGAGGAG
>NZ_AJQY01000435.1:0-542 GCF_000296875.1 Streptococcus sp. GMD1S
GTTTCTGGCACATCTTCGCAAGACAAGACCTCACCGACGACAATTTTTGAGAGACCGGCAGCCGGTGATTCGACACCTTCGACCTCAATCCCTGTAGTTGACATTTTCTCAGCCAACTCTTGTGATGGCACATCAATGTCCACCAATTCTTTTAACCATTTATAAGATACAAGCATAATTCTGATTGTAAGATCTCACCGAATAAGACCTTTTCAATTCCTTTCTTTTTCTTCGAGTCAGTCCTCACCATTCTCATCAAGAGAAAATAACTAGGACTGTATAGGACTGTGTTTTAGGTTTCAATCTTATTTAAACTGTTCTGAGAAGCGGACATCTCCTTGATAGAATCCGCGGATATCGTTGATTCCGTAACGGAGCATAGCGACACGCTCTTGTCCAAGACCAAAGGCAAAGCCAGAGTAAACAGTCGCATCGATTCCACTCATTTCAAGGACACGTGGGTGAACCATACCGGCACCCATAATCTCAATCCAACCTGTTTTCTTACATACGTTACAGCCTTCTCCACCACACTTGAAGCA
>NZ_AJQY01000436.1:0-540 GCF_000296875.1 Streptococcus sp. GMD1S
CTTCAGTGCGCTCCAAAAGCGAGGAATGGCTTTCGACAGAATAAAGATGGAAATAACCAGCGATAAAAGCGGATCAAGGATATACCAATCTGTAAATCGGAGGATAATCGCCATTAGGATGACGGCCAACCAACCAAGAGTGTCTTCCAAAAAATGCAAGCTAAGAATTGACTCGTTCTTTGTCTTTCCTTTACGAACTACCAGACTTGCTAGTACATTGATAGCTACTGCAATGATTCCCAGCCAGAGGATGCCATTCTCATTAACGGGTTGCGGATGAGCAATCTTCGTGATATTTTCCAAAATCACTAGGACAGACCCTATCATAAGAATCACAGACGTTAGCATGGCTCCTAAAAGACTAAAACGTTTGTAACCCAAGGTGTACTGTCTATCTTCTTCACGGTTTGAAATTGTTTCTAAAAGGGCTGAGATGCCAATGGCTATAGCATCTCCCAGGTCATGAACAGAATCAGCAAGAACGGCACTCGAACCAAAGATTCCTCCTGCGATAAACTCAACAATCGCATAGCTTAAATT
>NZ_AJQY01000437.1:0-540 GCF_000296875.1 Streptococcus sp. GMD1S
ATCATGGGTCACAAAAATCGTTGTCATCCCAAACTCTTTATGCAATTCTTTCGTCAAAACCTGCAACTGTTTTCTCGAAATGGCATCCAAGGCTGAAAAAGGTTCATCCATAAGCAAAATCTTAGGCTGACCAATCATAGCACGAACAATACCAACCCGTTGCTGTTCTCCGCCAGATAGTTCACTAGGAAGTCGATGTCCATACTCAGCCACTGGTAAACCAACTTTAGCCAAAAGCTCTTCTGTTTTCTGAGCAATTTCTTCCTTGCTCCAGCCCTTCATCTCAGGAATGAGGGCAATATTTTCCGCAACCGTTAGATTGGGAAAAAGAGCAATGGCCTGTAAAACATAACCAGTAGAAAGACGAAGTTCCCGCTCATCATAGTCTTTGATGCGCTTGCCATCCATATAAATATTTCCATCAGTTGGTTCCAAAAGACGGTTAATCATCTTGATCATGGTTGTCTTACCAGATCCAGATGGACCAACTAAAACCATGAACTCCCCATTCTCAATCCGTAAATTGACATCTCTCAAAAC
>NZ_AJQY01000438.1:0-533 GCF_000296875.1 Streptococcus sp. GMD1S
TTTTTCTTGTTTTTGCATTAGAGATCTGCCTCCTTAAATACGACCTGACCATTTTCAAAACGATCCAAACGAGCAAGTGATAGGACAGGGTAACCTGCTTTTTCAAGCAAATCACGACCGTCTTGGAAGGATTTTTCAATCACGATACCAATCGCTTCAACTTTTGCTCCAGCTTGTTCGATGATTTGGATCAAGCCTTTGGCAGCTTGTCCATTTGCTAGGAAATCATCGATAATCAAGACCTTGTCCTCTGGTGAGAGGAATTTTCCAGCGATAGAAACGGTGCTGGTCACCTGCTTGGTAAAGGAGTAGACTTGGGCGGTTAAGATGCCTTCGTTCATGGTGATGTTTTTAGCTTTCTTGGCGAAAATCATGGGCACATTCAAGGCTTCCGCTGTAAAAACGGCTGGGGCAATGCCTGACGCTTCAATGGTCACGACCTTGGTAATGCCAGCAGAAGCGAATTTTTCCGCAAAAACCTTACCAATCTCTCGCATCAAGCTAAAGTCAACTTGGTGGGTTAAAAAGGAATC
>NZ_AJQY01000439.1:0-533 GCF_000296875.1 Streptococcus sp. GMD1S
AAGGATGAAGATGAAAAGAACCGCTTGCTTGCAGCAGGAAATGACTTTAACTTTGTGACCAATGTAGATGATATTTTATCAGACAAGGACATTACTATTGTAGTGGAATTGATGGGGCGTATCGAACCAGCTAAGACCTTTATCACTCGTGCCTTAGAAGCTGGGAAACACGTTGTTACTGCTAACAAGGACCTTTTGGCTGTCCATGGTGCAGAATTGCTAGAAATCGCTAAAGAGCATAAGGTAGCACTTTACTACGAAGCAGCAGTTGCTGGTGGGATTCCAATTCTTCGTACTTTGGCAAATTCATTAGCTTCTGACAAAATTACGCGCGTTCTTGGTGTCGTTAACGGAACTTCCAACTTCATGATGACCAAGATGGTCGAAGAAGGCTGGTCTTACGATGATGCTCTGGCTGAAGCACAAAGACTTGGTTTTGCAGAAAGCGACCCTACAAATGACGTGGATGGGATTGACGCAGCCTACAAGATGGTGATTTTGAGCCAGTTTGCTTTTGGTATGAAGGTTGCCTT
>NZ_AJQY01000440.1:0-529 GCF_000296875.1 Streptococcus sp. GMD1S
TTCTTCTACACAGCTGACTATGTGGATCATCATAACCGAATCTGGGATGCCCGCCATGAAGAGCGGACAGCTGATGCCATGACTTTTTTCACTATCGCTTTGATAATAGCCGAGGAACTAGAAAGGTAACTACAAGAATGGCAGTATATTTTTACGGCTGTATCACCATGGATGGCTACTTGGCAGACAGTCAGCACAGGATAGACTGGCTGCATCAGCTTGGTTCTGTAGAGGATACAGGCTATGATGACTTTTACAGGCAAATGGATATCACCATCATGGGCAAGCGGACCTTTGAGGAAATCCAAGATTTGCAAGATGTAGAAAGTTTTTATCAAGCTACGGAAAACTATGTCTTTACACATGATAGGCACCTGCCTGTCAGCAATTACCAGCCAGTAGCTGGGGATGTGGTGGACTTTGTTCAACAGATTGACAAAGGCAAAAATGTCTTTGTGATTGGTGGTAATTCCTTGGTAGGACCGCTCTTGGATGCGGATCTTTTCGACCACCTCATTATTCAGATAGC
>NZ_AJQY01000441.1:0-527 GCF_000296875.1 Streptococcus sp. GMD1S
GGCATTGATTTGCTCCTTTTATCTGTACTCATTTTCTCATGACTACTTTATTTTAGCACTTCAAACACGGTTTGAAACATAATTTTGATGTCTCCAAGGAAACTAAACTCTCGGAGATAGGCGAGGTTATAGCGCATCTTTTCAGGAAGGACATGTTCGACATAGGCCTGGTCAACCGACAAGCCTTTCTCCGTCATTTGACTGATGATGGTGTCCTCATCCTTGTAGTTGATGCTGGCTGGAGAGGTGATTCCTGCTGGCAAGAGCAAGGTCGCCATCATTTCAGGGCTATACTGCTCGGTGTAACGTGGCACCTCAGGTCGTGTGCCTACAAAGGACATTTCGCCTTTAAGGACATTGACCAGCTGAGGCAGTTCGTCCAAACGCACACGTCGAATGAAATTTCCCACTTTGGTAATGCGGCTGTCGTTAGCAGAAGTCACCAGACTTCCTTTTTTATCCGCATCCGTCACCATAGTACGGAACTTCCAAATCTTGAACGGACGGTTGTACTGGGTCACGCGCTC
>NZ_AJQY01000442.1:0-525 GCF_000296875.1 Streptococcus sp. GMD1S
TGGACCGTATCCACACCGATTTCTTCTTCCAAGATTTCAGCTACTTCGTGGATGTTCTCATCTGTGTTTTGTAAGAGAGTAACCTTGATCAATTCACGCGCGTCAAGAGCTTGACGGACGCTGGTCTTGATTTGGTCGTTGAGACCATTTTTTCCAATTTGGATGATGGGTTTGAGGG
Source organism: Streptococcus sp. GMD1S (assembly GCF_000296875.1). GTDB lineage: Bacteria > Bacillota > Bacilli > Lactobacillales > Streptococcaceae > Streptococcus. The sequence goes on from NZ_AJQY01000442.1 coordinate 179, forward strand.
TGTGTGCCTGGCTGTTGAGGAAGGCACGTTGTTTCGATGTTAATGACATAATCTTTCTTCCTTGATTTTTGATAGTTATTTTAGGTGGTGGGGGACGGTCGGAACTAATTTTCCAAAGATCTCATCTTTGAAAAATGGATTTCCTGACCTCACACTTGAGCCTAGGTCTCAAGTGTGCCCCTTGCCAATCTAACGATTGGCAATCACACCACGACAATAACTATCTTTTTATGAGCTCACTTTGTTCGCTCAGTGATTTTATTTTAAATAATTACTTTTCGTGTGACGACTGCGACGCCTTCTGGTGCCCAGACGGCGACTTTGGCGGTGCCTGTTACGCGGATCCA
>NZ_AJQY01000443.1:0-521 GCF_000296875.1 Streptococcus sp. GMD1S
ATGGAACAGAACTTTGTAGCTCTTACAGAAGAAGAGTTGACGGATGTGAATGGGGGAGCATGGCCGATTGTAGCTTGGGTGATTGCTAATCCTGTGACAGCAGCTAAAATTGCTGGTGGAATTACTGCAGCAGGAATTGCAGGTTATAATTATGTGACGAGTAGATGGTAATAGAAGGAGGAGATGATATGGAAAAATCTATTTTAAAATTTGAAACAATGACTGATACGGACTTGCAGGAAATTCAAGGGGGAGCCTTTCCCCTTCTTATCCCTGTGGCAGTTGGTTTTGTAAAAGGTTTTGTATATACAGGTGGAGCTATTTTAACAACTCGAGCACTCTTTTCAGGTAAATAGGAGTCTGCTATGAAAAAAATCTTATTAGGATTTGCTGAGGGGTATTTTGTCGTATCGATTATTCTTTATATCGCAACGTATTTGATTATGAAAAATCCGATCAATACTCTGTTTTATCCAGAAACCTATCCAATTCTGCTTGGTCTGTTTTATGTAGGATACAAG
>NZ_AJQY01000444.1:0-515 GCF_000296875.1 Streptococcus sp. GMD1S
TTTTTTATGCTATACTAGTTAGGACAATAAATGAGGTGAGAGTAAATGACAAAAGCTGATACGATTTTTAAAGAGAATATTGAACGAATCCTCAAAGACGGTGTCTTTTCTGAGCAGGCACGTCCCAAGTATAAGGATGGGACCGTAGCCAACTCCAAGTACGTAACGGGTGCCTTTGCCGAGTATGACTTGGCTATGGGGGAATTTCCCATCACAACCTTGCGTCCCATTGCGATCAAATCCGCCATCAAGGAAGTACTCTGGATCTACCAAGATCAGTCTAATAGCTTAGATGTTCTCAATGACAAGTACAATGTTCACTACTGGAATGACTGGGAAGTGGGAGATACGGGAACCATCGGTGAACGCTATGGGGCAGTCGTTAAGAAACACGACATCATCAATAAGATACTTAAACAGTTGGAAGCCAACCCTTGGAATCGTCGCAATATCATCTCACTCTGGGATTACCAAGCTTTTGAGGAGACAGATGGTCTTCTTCCATGCGCCTTTCA
>NZ_AJQY01000445.1:0-502 GCF_000296875.1 Streptococcus sp. GMD1S
GCTTTATCGCTCGTGGTGGCTTGATTATCGGTATCTGTAATGGGTTCCAGGCCTTGGTCAAATCAGGTCTTCTTCCATACGGTAACTTTGAAGATGCAAGCAGCACTAGTCCAACCCTCTTCTACAATGATGCCAACCAGCACGTAGCTAAGATGGTGGAAACGCGAATTGCCAATACCAACTCACCATGGTTGGCTGGAGTACAAGTGGGCGATATCCATGCCATCCCAGTATCGCACGGTGAAGGAAAGTTTGTCGTGACAGCTGAGGAATTCGCAGAGCTTCGTGACAATGGTCAAATCTTTACCCAATATGTTGATTTCGAGGGTAAACCAAGCATGGACTCTAAGTACAATCCAAATGGTTCTGTAAATGCCATCGAAGGAATTACTAGCAAGAATGGTCAAATCATCGGTAAGATGGGACACTCAGAACGTTATGAAGACGGTCTCTTCCAAAACATCCCAGGGAATAAAGACCAGCACCTGTTTGCGTCGGCTGT
>NZ_AJQY01000446.1:0-502 GCF_000296875.1 Streptococcus sp. GMD1S
GCGACCATGGAGCCAGCTCTTCGCTATCAGGCAATTCAGTCAGGCGATATTCAAATCACAGATGCCTATTCGACAGATGCAGAATTGGCGCGTTATGATTTGCAGATCTTGGAAGATGACAAGCAACTCTTCCCACCTTATCAAGGGGCCCCACTCATGAAAGAAGCTCTTCTCAAGAAACATCCTGAGTTGGAGCCAGTTCTCAATAAACTAGCAGGTAAAATCACGGAAAGCCAGATGAGCCAGCTCAACTACCAAGTCGGTGTTGAAGGCAAGTCAGCAGAACAAGTAGCCAAAGAATTTCTACAAGAACAAGGCTTGTTGAAGAAATGATGGGGCAGAGACTTTAAACATACTGAACTCAACTCCCTTAAACAACTAGATAAAAGAATGCTCAGACAATGTCGTCTGGGCTTTTTTGATATTAGAGTTACTGAATGTCTTTCAAAATGGAAAATAATACTCAATGAAAATCAAAGAGCAAACTAGGAAGCTAGCCGCA
>NZ_AJQY01000447.1:0-17747 GCF_000296875.1 Streptococcus sp. GMD1S
AAAAAGAAAAAGGAAATTTCGGATCCTAAGGTTCAAACAGCCCTCAAATTAGTGGATGCTGTCTTTGTCAATCAAGAAAATTTTGACCTAGTTGTGAAATCAGCGAGTGCTAGCAATCAAGAAGAGTTATTTGATAAGATTTGGAACGAATATTTAGTCCCTGAGTTAACTAAAATCCGTCCGAATTTTTCAAATGATACCATCTTTGAGTATAAGGGAGAAAAATATCCTCTGAAAATTTATGCACCAATGTTTTTCAAGGTCAACACCAATGCATTAGGAAAAGCAGGTGCCTATACTCTTGAGGACTATAAGGTGGAGGGCGACATGGTTTATTTGAAATTTATATCCCCAGCTGTAGATACTTACCAATATGAAGTCAAAGCATCCTATCACACAGACAATCTCGAATTCTTTCAAGGACTGGTAGAAGAACAACAAAAGGTTCTTGAAACAGACTATGCTAAAGCTCTAAATATTCGATTTGTTTATCAATTAGCGGCGCTTGATTTTAAAGCTGACAACTACGTAGACCTAGAGGGCATGGATTATCTTGATCGTAACACCCATTACCTTGCCATAAAAGTGGATAATAATGGAGAAGCTAGCCTTGATAATGAAAATCTCGCCAACCTTTTACAAATTAGCATGAAGGCTTCAAACGAGGCCAATAAAGGAAAATTTGAATAAATCTTTAAAGCATAAAAAAATCACCTCAAACAGGTGATTTTTGTGTATTCATCTTATCGATAAACCGTCTTAAATCCGACACTGGATACCCTTACTCTCCCAACTCAGCACTGTAGGCGATAATCTGGTCAACTGTTTCAGACAGAAACTGAATCGTATCACGGAGTGGTTTGTCCGTTGAAATATCCGCTCCGATAATCATGGCTGACTCAAGCGGTGTCTTACTGCCACCTGATTTGAGGAGGTTGAGCCAGTCTTCAGCTCCAGTTTCAGAGTTTTTCAGATGGAGATAGCCAGCAGTCGAGATGACAAGACCAGCAGAGTAGGTGTAGCTATACAAGCCCATGTAATAGTGAGCTTGGCGCATCCAAGTCAAGGCCGCATCGTCGTCAATTTCAATAGCATCTCCCCAGAAATCTGTCAAAACTTCCTTCATAATGCTGTTGAGCTTGCTTGCTCCAAAGGTTTCCCCTTCTTCAATCAATGTATAAACCTTACGCTGGAAGGCTGCTTCCAAGAGGTGGGTGATGAAATTATGGAAGTAGGTATCTGTTAAGCGGTGGGCAAGGGCAAAGCGTTTTTGACGTGGGTCATCAGACTGGTACTCCAAGTAGTCACTGAGAAGCAATTCATTGAAGGTTGATGGCGCTTCAACGTAGTAGGTCGACATGTGGGCATTAAAGTAGCTTTGGTAATTGTCTGAAAAGATAAATTGACCAGAATGCCCAATTTCATGAATCAAGGTATAGACATCACTCAAACGACCAGTCCAGCTCATGAGGACATAAGGGTGCACGCGATATGGATCCGCCGCATAACCGCCAGAATCCTTGCCACTATTAGCAGCGAAGTCCACCCAACGTTCTTCTTGATAGCGAGCAACTTCCTGACAATATTCTTGTCCCAAAGGTTCAACTGACTTCATGACCAAATCATAGGCATCATCAATAGTCACTTCAGGATTGAGGGCGCTGTCCAAATCCAATTTCCAGTCTGCAAAGGTCATCTTTTCAAGTCCATTGACCTTGGCAACATGCTTGAGGTATCTCTGAGCTACTGGTGCAAAGTCCTTCATGATGAGGTCTATCTGACGATCAAACATGGCACGATCCACTTCTTGCTCAGCCAGAAGATAATCAAAGACTGAGTCGTAGCCCTTCATATCAGCCAAGAGTTTTTCCGACTTGACTTGAGCTAGATAGGCTGCGGCAGCCGTATTTTGGTGCTTACGTAGTCCTTCTGAGAAGGAACGGAAGGATTTCTCACGAACCTCAGCGTCCTCGTGGTTTTGGTAGAAATTCTCATAGGTAACAAAGCTGTTTTTGTAGGTCTTGCCATTGGCTTCAAAGTCAGCCATTTCAAAGTCCCCAGCTCGCATCTTAGTATAAATATCCTGAGGACTGTAGAAAACTTCACCGAGATTGGTTAAGGCCTTCTCCACATCAGCCCCTAGGTAGTGGGCTTTTTTGATTTTGGCCTGACGAATGGCTGCCGTCAAATGTGGCAATTCACCCAAACGGTCCAAGACTTCCTCGTCTGCTGCCACCAAGGCATCGTCAAAGAAGGTCAAGGCTACGCTGGCATCTGTTTCAAATTCCATCCCAGCTTGGGCAATATTGGCAAATTCTTCATTGCTATAGTCTGTCGTCTGAGGCATAAAGGCGTAATTGCCGATATGACTCATCTGAATGTAGATTTGTTCCAATTCCGCAAAGGCCTTTTCAAAATCCTCAAACGTATGAAGATTGCCCTTGTAATCACGGCTAAATTGGTTGATATCTTCGCGAGCTTTCTCGATTGCTCGCAAGAAATCCTCACGGTCTTGGTATAGGGCAGTTAAGTCCCAAAGTTCCTTTTCTGGAAATTCTGAACGGTGTTTTTGTTCCATTTTCTTCCTCTTATTTCTCTAATTCTACTAAAACACTAAGGGCAGATAAGGCGTAAAGTGGCGCTGTTTCTGCTCGCAAGATGCGAGGGCCAAGTCCTGCAAAAACAGCTCCTTTAGCTTCAAAACTTTCAATTTCTGCTGGTGAGAGACCACCTTCTGGGCCAAAAATAAAGAGCAATTTGGCTCCTTTTTCAAGACCAGTGACTGCTTGTAAGAGCGCAGCAGCTTCTCCCTCTTTTGCTGATTCTTCATAAGCCACCACAATTGAGTCAAACTGGTCCAGCTGGGCTAGAAAATCTGCTTTTTTCTCAAAAAGCTGGATACTTGGTACAATATTACGCTTGCTTTGTTCTGCTGCTCCAAGGGCAATTTTTTCTAGCTTTTCAACCTTTTTACCCAATTTCTTACCATCCCATTTGGCAACTGACCAGTCGGCAGGAAAGGCCCAGATTTGACTAGCTCCTAGTTCTGTTACTTTCTGAGTAATAAACTCCAGCTTGTCTCCCTTGGGAAAGCCAGATGCAATGGTGACTTGAACGGGCAGTTCCACATTGTCAGCTAATTCTTGAACCAACTCAAACTGACGCGCTTCCACATCTATCACGCGCGCCAAACGCTTGATGCCATCATCAAAGACCAAGGTCACCTCATCCTCTTCTTTCAGCCGCATGACCTGAAACATATGCTTGATGGTTTCCTTGTCCTCGATAGTTACAGGAGAGATTGCACTGCCTTTGACAAAATACTGCTGCATGCTAGCCTCCAATCACACCAGAAATATCCTTGGTCTTCTTAAAGACACAGGCATTCCATTCCCCTTGAATCATGTGGGTTTCAAGGAAAAATCCAGCTGACTCAGCTGACTCGCGCACCATGTCCCACTTGTCCTTGATAATCCCACTCATGATCAGGTAGCCTTCGTCCTTGACCAAACGATAAGCATCGTCTGTCAGATGATTGAGAATATCCGCCAAGATATTGGCCACAATGACATCTGCTTCAATCTCCACACCCTTGAGCAAATCTCCAGCAGCAACATGGATGTTTTCCATGCCAGGGTTGAGCTCGATATTTTCCTGAGCCACCCGAACCGCCACATCATCCAGGTCATAGGCGAAAATTTTCTTGGCACCAAGTAGCGAGCAGGCAATGGAGAGGACACCTGAACCAGTTCCCACATCTAGCACCGTTTCGCCACCACGAAGAACCTGCTCCAAGGCAAAAAGGCTCATCTTGGTCGTTGGATGCGTTCCAGTCCCAAAAGCCATGCCTGGATCCAGCTTGATAATCTTTTCTCCAGCAGTCGCCTCGTAGTCCGTCCAGGATGGCACGATGGTCAAGTCATGAGTAATGCGAGCTGGCTCATAATATTTCTTCCAGTTGTCTGCCCAGTCTTCCTCAGCCAAGGCAGTCGTGCCCATCTTGACCTCTCCTAGATCCATAAAGTCTGTCAGTTCTGCTAAATGAGCCTGCAAATCTGCCTCAACCACTGCCACATCAACCGTATCAGGGTAGTAGGCTGTCACCACGATTTCTTCTTGCTGCTCCACCTCTGGGAAGATCTCACCAAAACGGTCGACATTCCCCACATAGTCCATGCTGTCTTCGATCGCAACACCTTGCGCCCCCAGCTCAATCAAGAGATTGGAGACCAGCTCCTCCCCCTCACGCTTCACTGTAACTTTTAACTCTTGCCATGTTTCCATTTTGTACTGTGCTTACCTTTCCATCAGGTTAAAAATAGTCTTTCCAATAACAACAATAAGATTATCTCTTAATTTCTTCTCTAACTCTAAATCAATACCACTATTCTGTATGAATTTATCTTCTACCTTTCTGTATAAACGTTTCACCCTAGTGGGGTTTCCTGGATCAAAATTTGGTACATAATTATAAATTATGACAGGAACAGAACTACTGATTGATCGTTCAGCGATTTGACTCCAGATATACCTATCAGTCTCTCCCAAAGAAACCCCATAGAGAATAATAATATCAGAGTTTTTTATAATATCACTATTTTTAACATCCATATTTTCTCTATAGTTTTTCAAAACTAAACTTTTTATTAGAGATTCCTTTTGTTCTTCTTCTAAACTATTTGAAATTTGTGTTTCATCACTAACCCCTAAAACCGTGCAGACATCCACAGTCCCATGTGCATGAATTGGTGGCTCAATATAAAAATTATAAAGATTAGCTCGTAATTGATTCCTGAATGATTTTGCTGACTCATTATATAATTTATCGATAACATTTGTGTAATTAAGAGTTAATATATTCACAATATCGTGTTGATATAGATTTTCATTATATTTTTTATTGATAGCAGGTTGATTAATTACAGGGAGAGAGGTTATCATATCATCTAGAGTGCTTATAAAGTCAATTGCATTACCTTTCTCAAGATTTTTTTCTTGTTGTATGCGTAGATGTTCTCTTAAATCATCAACTACTTCACTAAAATCATCTATAAACTTCTCCTTCATTTCTATACTTGAGAAGATGAGGTCGTTATCTTTTGTCAATTTACCAATTGACAATTCAAAATCTGACCAATTTTCATAATCATTTACTTTATCAGAAAATAGCGAATCATAAATAAAATTTGAATATTCCTCCTCATTCTCTTTCCTACTTATGTAAACCTTATTTTGAAATTCATAGAAATCCTTATATCTTGTTTTCAAACCATATTGTAAATCCAAACCATTTCCGACGATATAGGTGATATTCATATCTTTGCCCTCTTGTATTCCTAATATCTAAAATAAGGTTAAAATATCCACTATTCAAATTCAATTTCTTCATTTAAACTATTAAAGAGATCTACTTGAGACTCAACTTGTAATCTATTAACTAGCCAACCTCTTAATTCAGCTTGCTGAATAAAATCTTCAATACGATTAACCCCATTTAATTCTTTTAATGTAACTACTACACCAAAACGTACTCCTTGTCCATCACCACTTTTCAAACGTTCGATTGTTTTAATGCTCATCCCCCACTGAGGATTAGATGGATTTAAAATTGCTTTAGCTCTCTTTCTAGAAGTAAACGACTCTCCAATATGCTTGACATTATCCCATTTCCTAAATATATTTCTAGCTGCGTTTTCTCTCACATATCCTGGGGTATCTTCGGCATGCTGGTTGTCTTTATTTATCGATTCGATACCGTCTGACTTTAACCTACCAAAAGTAATCTGCATCTCAGTATTTGTATAATCAACCCCTTGATTTCTTGAGCAGTTAGGGAAATAACACATTGTTGCCTTAGCTACATATGGATAACTCTCACTAGAAATAGGTACTGGAAAATCATAATTATACGTATCATAAGCCCTAGAGATATCTGACACAATAAATTTAATTTCATCATCAGGTGTAGATAAAATATCATCCATTTTTATTGGAACAATACCATTTCCTATCAAAGATAAATCAGTGAATGTTTTCTTATCATTCCAGGGTATTGCTGCATCAATTAGCAAAGCCTTTGCTTCTTCTCGGCTAAGTCCCATAATATGAATGAGATAGGCCATTTTCCTTGCAATAAAAGGTGCCGCAAAACTTGTTCCAGCTACACGACCTAATCCTAGAGGTTCACAAACATTTATAAAGTCACCATTTCCCCCTCCATAATATGACACATCTGGTTTAACAAAGAATGATAAAACAATACCCTCTCGTGAATATGACACTGATTGATTATTAAAATCAACAGAATTTACTATTATAGAATTAAGTGAATCAGCAGGAGCACCTATTCTTTTACGTTTCCCATTTATTACTGAAGCATTTGTCCCAGCTATAATAAAAATTACATCATTCTCAAATTGAATTTCGTCTAATAAAGCTCCCTCTGCAGAGATAAAATTTTCTCTTATTTCATCATTGGACCCTAAAGAAAGATTCCAAACCTTAATATCAGAATTCTGAGAAACAATCTCTTTTATCTGTTTTATGATTGTAAATGAATTAAATCCACTTTGTAGTGACACACCAAAATGCCTTACTCTAAAATTTCCACAACCATCATCCAGATTAGGGTTCAAATTGACTCCATCAACGATTAAAGAAGTCACAGCTGTCCCATGCTTGTAATCTTGGCTATCTTTTCTAATATCAGGTGAGACGAAATCATGATATTCTACCCACTCATTAAAGTAAACTCTTTTGTCAAATAAGGTATCAATAACGCCAACAACTGGTTCGTTCATTGGAGATGGAAGATTTATTTTTAAATCATTATTATCTAAAGAAAAATCATCTATAGATAACTTAGAAAAATCTTCCACAATCATGGAGACAAGATAGGGAGCTTTTGATAGTAGCAATTCAATATTTTTTTCATCAAGCAAGACCGTGGTCTGATTCATAATATTAGCTTCTGAAATATCAATATTTAATTTATTCAGTAATCTAAAAATGTCTGTATGGACATCATAAAATGTCACGATAGAATTTTGAATATCAGAAACAGTAGTGTGCTCAACCCCAAAATTCTCAATAAAGCAAGAATCTCTCAAATACTGTTGAAATTTGCTTTTTGAAATACCATACTCCGAAAAATTTATAGAAGCAAACGTTGATGAATCAGAGAACATCTCACATGTTATCGCTCTATCAAAATGTTCCTCAAAAACTTCAATTATCTTACTTAAAACGGTTATTGTTTTATTAAGAGTATCTCTAGAAATATAATGAGTAACAATATGTTTTGTCTTCTCCTCATTGAATTTTGCTCCCACAATGGTATCATTAGGGAATGGATTCCCTCCTCCTACATTGAAATAGCCATTAATACGGTTACTTTTGGCAACAATTCGATTATAGTAAATACTGATCAAAATACCATCGATAATATTATTTTTTTCCCAATATGTTTTCGTTTCTTCTAATGAAAAATGAAGATACTTCAAATGTTCCAATGTAATTATTGCTTTTTTGGGTATAGTTATTGGTCCCATACCATTATTTCTTGATTTTTGTGTAAAACTTTTTCCACGTAATGTCAATAATGTATTCATGTCAACCCTCGCTTAATTCTCGTGATACACTACTTTTAGAAACACCTGTTAAAATTTCAATTTCTCTAACTGTAAAACCTAATTCTGATAATTTAGAAATAGATAAATTTTTTCCACTATGCAAACTTCTTAAGAGACGTTTTTGATAATCATGTGGATCTTGTGGATCACTAAATGCCAATGATGTTCGTATCATATTCCTTAAATCACCTGGATTTGGAATTGTATTAGAACTATATATAATTTTTTTAAATAATTTCAAATCTCTGGCTACATTCTTAAATTGCTTTAATAACTCATTTAAAATAATAGTAGCTACTTCTACTTTATCTTCATCAGTATAACGGTCAAAGTCAATTATGGCATCGAATCTTCTCGTAACTGCTTTATCAAGATTTTCAAAAAGATTTGTTGTTGCAATTAATACAATTTCTGGTGACAGCCTATCCAACTCCTTTAAAAAGGCAGAAGTCACTCGTCCCATTTCTCTCAAATCATTCTGATTAACCCTATCCAGTACTATGGAATCAATTTCATCAAATAGGATGATATAATTTTGTTTGAAAGGAAGATTATTGATTTCATTAAAAAGAGTTGCTAAGTTTTTGACTGTTTGCCCCAGCTTACTATCTACTAAGTGACTGAAATCTACTACAAGTAATTCCTTGCCAATAAGTCTAGCCACCTGCTTTACACTTTCAGTTTTCCCAGTACCTGGAGATCCCACAAATAAAAATTTATTTATTCCAATATGATGATTGACAGCGTTTATTATTCCTTTTAAATCATTCATAAGTGAAAGAGGCAATGGGAGAGGACCAATATCTAGTTTAGCAGGAGTCAAATACTCACTAGGATTCTCTATTTGTGGCATGAATCTATCACTTTGGGACATTAACCCCATAATATATTGTGCTAATTGTGTATCACCATGTTTATTGAAGTTCCGAGCAATTGCTATGGATTGATTTCTAAATTCTGTCTCTCTGCCCTCATAATGATACTTTATTAAATCAAGAACATCTGATTTTTTCATGATTCATTCCTCCTTACACAAATAATACTATATTTTTGGGACGAAATCAACTATTTTGGGACAAAATAAAAAGAATAACCTTGAAAGGATATTCTTTTAATGCAATACTATATCAGATTTTCCCTGACACTCTTTCCACCACATGGCAACTCCCACATATTGGGCCAAGGAATGCTGGACTTATCATCCCGCAAGATAGTTAAAATCCTATCCCCACAAAAAAGGGCAATCTTACAGCCTGTAAAATCAGTAATTTCGATTTCCATGTTAGACTCCTTCAGCTAATGCCTTCTCCAGCTCCTCTAACCAGTTTGCATAGTAGCGTTTCTCGTCTCGCACCGCCCTACTGTTATTTGTTTTCTGTTTGACAAACTAAATTGTCTAGTATTTTCATGATAAAAATTCATTCGAATAACTTTCATTAGTCTTGGGAAGATTAAATATTGCTAAGGAGATATAACGATCTTTAATAACATAACAATATAAATCAATGATTTAACCAAGATGTTTACCTGTTGGCTCTATATTTCATATCACTAAGCCATCTTTTTATTTCTTTTTTACAGACCTCAAAAATTTTATCTTTGAGGTCTGTATTATCTTTTTCGAAACATCCTTTCCATAAATTTTCATCTTCTACTTCGTAAACTAGGATATTTTGATCACTCAATTCTTCTTTAAATTCTGTGAGACGAGATGGTTCGTGAGAATGTAGACCACTATAACCTATGTATGGATATAGTATAAATTCATCAAAATCAGTTACAGTTACAATAATACCATTTCGTAGTGGCTGGTGATTTGGATTAGCATTCTCCGAATAATCATATGGATAGAATAAAATGACACCAACTGTATTTTCTCTCTCTACAATGGCTCGTGCATCATCAACTCCTTGAGAAGGATCATAAAATTCCTCTGCAAAACGATAAGTTCTTCCATCATATATACCTTTCTTTCCTGGTTCAGATAATTGCAACAAGATATTTTTGAACTTTTCATCATCAATACCCAATTTTTTTAGATAATCTGAGAATTCTATATCAAAGTAGTAAAATTCCTCAGTTTGAGAGTCTATATGATTAATTTTTAAAAAAGCAGTCTCATCTGAAAGTATCGTTGGTTTTGAAGCTATTTGCTGCAAAAATTCGCGAATATGGGATTTCTTATTATTAAACTCAGTCAGTGATTTAGTATGTCCATACCGACTTCGACTATCCTCGAGAGTAAAAGAGTAATCAAAAGATTGTGTCGTTAATTGATCTATTATTTTACGCAGTATAAACTTAATTTTTAAAGAATGCAAGTCATTATTATTAAAAAAACTATTCTCAAATTGTTCATATTCTTCTTTAGATAATTCCCCGACAAAATCTAGTAAGTCAATTAACTCCCAATAAAATTTCAATATCATCGGTCTATAAAGTTCATTTATACCTTTATAAAGAGTGGAATTCATAAACTTGTAAAGTTCAAATCCCTTGGAATAATAAGTTCTTCCCTCATATTTTCTACCATAATTTAACTCCCTATTATTCATTCTATTCACGAAATAGGAATCTAGAATAGTAATAAAATTATAACTTAGGGGTAGCCCTTTATTATTAATCCTGTGAATATAATCCAAAATACCTAAATCAGGGACAACAATGATATTAGGTTCAGAAATATAATCTGATTTTTCCAATAAAGATATTGCAGTGGATATATCTGTAATTAGCAATGTCGAAACATTACAATCAAAGAATAACCTTTTATTTTTATCAATCATATCAATAATTGTAGCTTTATTACATTTATCTAATTCATCAATGGAAAAAGTGATATTAAAGTATTCAGACATGTTTTTCAGAAGCCGTAGTAACTGACGCTCTTTTAACTCCTCAGTAACAATACTTTTTAACTCCCGAGACAACTCTTCATTATTATTTGAAGAAATTTTCCCTCTTAATTGTAATCCCGATTTTATTATTCCTATATCAGCACTTAAATCAATAGATGACTCGGCTGATATATCTGAAGTAGTTGATTCTAAATATCTTTTTGTATCTGTTATTTCTACATCAAAATACTGTAGCTGTTGTTGAGAAATAAGCAAGAACTCCTCTAATTTTATCAGCTCGCTCGCTTTTTTTTCAAAATACTCAACCTTTTGATACAGTTCGTCAATGTTTTTTCGAAAATTTGAAATATCTACTCTATTTTTTTGAAACATAGGAAACTTACTGTTTTGGAGTTCGTTCTGTTTATTTAAAAGCTTAAACTGTTCAAATAAATTACTAGTTTGATTTGATAACTCGTTGCATAAATTATAAATATTTGAATCAATCTCAAATTTTTCCTCAATTTTTTTCAACCTTTTACGTATTATTGAAAAATTTTTGCTTCTTTGATTCTGTTCTAACCAATCATATTTTTTTACTTTTTCCTTAGCATTATACTCTAGAGTCGGATAATACCTGCCATCATTATAAACATAATCACCAATATCACGTTCAATATCGTTCATTCTTCTGGTAATAGCGTTAGGAATTTGCATCAAAATTTCTCTATGAAAATCTTTATTACCACTAAAAAAAGATACATTCACTACAAGAATTTCTTTGTCATCTTTAGCACCTCTACGATTTTTAACAGATTCCAAAGAAATATTTTTCAGACTTGATTTTCCTGATCCTCTGTTACCACATAAGACAAAAATCCCTTTCTCTTCTCTGTATATAACCTGCAACTGCTCTACTATTTCTCGTTCTGTCGGCAATAATGAAAAATAGTCTCTAGCATCTCGGCTATAAGCACCAATATATTTTTTTTCCGCTGTCAAAATTTACCCCCCTTTACATTTACTCAAATCAAGCTTGTCTTCTTCCTAATACCTCGGATAAGGATAAAATTCTCCTTCTTCCAAGCCGACTTTTCCTTCTTCAAAGACTTCTTGGTTCCATTCCATGACGAACTCTTCTGCTTCTGGGTCTTCCAAAAAGTCCATAAGCGCATCTAAGCCAATCTCAGCTGTATCCTTAAGAAACAGTGAAAAATAGTTTAAAAATTCACGAGAGAAGCCTTTCTTTGGTAAGTAAGGAATGACAGTCAGATAATCGTCTGCATTAACTGTTGACTTAGCAGGATTGTAAAAAAGCACTGCTTCTTCAAAGAGAATATCATCCGAAGAAACCTCTCCGTCTTCATCCACCATCTCCACACCTGTAGCGTTTTGCGCTTCCAAGAGAAAACTCACTTCAACCGCGTGGTTGCGCTTGTCCCAGCTAATCTCATAGTCAAAAGGAAAGTTCTTGTCCAATTCTTCCTCTAAAACATCTAAAAATCCGTATGTTGCCATTTTGTCCTCTTTCTATGCGACTCTTTAATCGCCCCGATTGCTCGGAAATATGCTAAAATAGATACTACCATCTTACCACATATACATCAGAAAATCCATGTTAGAAAGGACTGCTATGCCAGACAACCTCGCGCTTCGCATGCGCCCTAAAACTATCGACCAAGTCATCGGTCAAAAGCATCTGGTAGGACCTGGAAAAATTATCCGTCGTATGGTGGAAGCCAATCGTCTGTCTTCCATGATTCTCTACGGACCTCCAGGAATCGGCAAAACCAGTATCGCCTCTGCCATCGCTGGAACAACCAAGTATGCCTTTCGGACCTTCAATGCCACTGTTGATAGTAAAAAACGGCTCCAAGAGATTGCTGAAGAAGCTAAATTCTCAGGTGGCCTTGTACTGCTACTAGACGAGATTCATCGTCTTGACAAAACCAAGCAAGACTTTCTCCTTCCTCTCTTGGAAAGTGGACTTGTCATCATGATTGGGGCTACGACTGAAAATCCCTTCTTTTCTGTCACTCCTGCCATCCGTAGCCGTGTTCAGATTTTTGAGTTGGAACCTCTGTCCAATCAAGATGTCAAAGAAGCGATTCAGATAGCTCTAAGTAACCCTGAGCGTGGTTTTGATTTTCCAGTAGAGCTAGATGAGGAGGCGCTGGATTTCATCGCAACCTCTACAAACGGAGATCTTCGCTCTGCCTTCAACTCACTTGACTTGGCTGTTCTCTCTACCCCTGAAAATGATAAGGGCATCCGCCATATCACTCTTGATATCATGGAGAACAGTCTGCAAAGGAGCTATATAACTATGGACAAGGATGGGGATGGCCACTATGATGTCCTCTCAGCCCTGCAAAAGTCCATCCGCGGCTCGGATGTGGATGCCAGTCTTCATTACGCAGCCCGCTTGATTGAAGCTGGGGATCTGCCTAGTCTCGCTCGTCGTTTGACTGTGATTGCCTATGAGGATATTGGTTTGGCCAATCCTGAAGCCCAGATTCATACCGTAACTGCTCTAGATGCTGCACAAAGAATTGGTTTCCCAGAAGCTCGCATTCTCATTGCCAATATCGTGATTGATTTGGCCCTTTCTCCAAAATCCAACTCAGCCTATGTGGCTATGGACAAGGCTCTTGCTGACCTCAAAACATCAGGGCATTTGCCCATTCCACGACATCTGCGTGATGGACATTATAGTGGTAGCAAGGAATTGGGCAACGCTCAAAACTATCTCTATCCACACAACTATCCTGGACACTGGGTCAAACAAGACTACTTGCCAGAAAAGATTCGCAATCATAGCTACTTTTCACCAGAGGAAACTGGCAAGTACGAACGGGCCTTAGCCCAACGTAAGGAAACCATTGATAAATTAAGAAACTTGTGAAATCCTTTTCAAAAAAAATAAATTTTCCTCTTGAATTTTTTAAAAAAAGTGGTATCATATAAATATAGAAACGCTGTGGTGTACGACTTCACACTTAAGTGTTGACCGACTATTTTTTGTATTATTAGGGAAACAAAAGTCTTCTAACAGCATGTAGGCCGTCTCACACGGAAACAGCTTCAGTTAGAGCGAGTTGCCCACCTGCTTAATTGCGCGGGTTCAATACAAACCGTGAAGTTTCGGCACCAATACAGCTTTTTTCTTTGCCTCCTTAGCTCAGCTGGCAGAGCAGCGGACTCTTAATCCGTGGGTCACAGGTTCGATCCCTGTAGGGGGCATCTAAATACAACAGGAAAAGCCTTGATAACCAAGGCTTTTTTGCTTATCTATAACTGATTTGCCTCATCATTTGCCCCACTTTTAAATCTATCTTTTCTTTTTGAACCAAATTACATCTTAACAAATAGTGTAAAGCCAGTTACTTTTGCTTTGATGCCATACAATATTTTCATGTAGAGAAGACAAATTTTATCTTCTCTTTTTATTTTCAAAATAATAAAAACTGATTTTCTTTTCATAAATCAGACTGAAACTTCCAAATTTTCCATTTTGTTTATTGACATTTCCTCTAAAAAGGTGTATAATATTTTTATTATCAAACTATACTATACTATATAGGGGGTATTGAAATGAAATTTTCTAATCGTTTACTGCTATTCCTTGCAGGAGTTGTTTTTGTCCTTTTAGGACTTTTCCTATTTACAAACCCAGTAGCTAATCTTGTTGCTTACAGCTGGTGGATTGCATTTGGTTTACTGGTTTCTTCTATAGCAGCTATTTTAGGCTATTTCTCTGTACCAAAAGAGCTTCGCTCACCAGCTCATCTTTTCCAAGGGATTGTTAATCTTCTCTTAGCTCTTTACCTCGTTGCCTATGGCTTTGTGACGCTGCCAGTTGTCATTCCAACTATTTTAGGAATTTGGTTAATTGTAGAAGCCATTATAGCTTTCTTTAAAGGCAATCGTCTGGGATTGATTTTCCCTATTATTGGCAACCATATCATGTGGATAGCGTTGCTTGCATTTTTACTAGGTCTAGTGATTTTGTTCAATCCAGTAGCTACAAGTGTCTTTGTCGTTTATGTCGTTGCCTTTGCATTTTTAATTGTTGGTTTCACCTATATCCTTGATGCCTTTCGTAAATAATCTAGCTGTCATTTTGGGCATATTAAAATAGCTGGGAAGTTACATTCTCAGCTTTTTCTGTTGCCTCCTTAGCTCAGTTGGTAGAGCAGTAGACTCTTAAGCTATGGGGCGCAGGTTCGAGCCCTGCAGGGGGCACATCTAAATCAACAGAAATAAGCCTTGAAACCAAGGCTTTTTTTAACGTCTAATAGCTTTTTGTAGAAAAGTATTTAAAAATAAAAGAGAAGAGAATCTCTCACTCTCTTCTCAGTATATCTTATTAAATTTAGTTTTTCTTAATCTACCTGATTTTCCTTTGCAACGACAAATTCTTTAACCAGTCGATAGATAACAGCAAATACGGGGGTAAAGAATATCATTCCAAGTAGTCCGAAAAGATTCCCTCCGATACTAGCAGCCGCAAGCGTGAAAAGGGCTGGTAAGCCAATAGATTGACCTACAACTCTAGGATAAATAAGGTTTCCTTCAATCAGCTGTATAACTTGATATAGAAGAAGAGAAAGTAAGGCTTGAGTAGGACTCACTGTGAAGATAAAAATCGCTCCCACAACACAAGCAATCATAGGCCCTACATAAGGAATGAACGATAGCACTCCTGCAAAGATACCTGTCATTACTCCATAGGGTATCCCAAACACGCTGTAACCAACCGCTATCATAACTCCTATGATAACTGCTTCAATCAGCTGACTCATCAAAAATTGGTCATAAGTCTCTAGTGCTACTTGTCCAATGTAAGTCAACTTTATCACCACCTTCTCTGGAAGAAAAACTTTTAGAAGTCGACTCGTCATCGCTGCCAAATGTTCCTTACTGGATAAAAATAAAAAGGTGAAGACTATAATCAAAAAGGCATTCATCAAACTTGAAAAAATATTGCCGATATTACTAGTCAGACCTGATAAAAAACCTATCAAAGCTTGGCTAATAGAATTAGATTGTCCCTGTATGCCTGATACGATAGTTGACAACATGTCTTTGGTTACAAATTCCGAGCTGCCTAGCAATTTCCCAAGTTGAGTAAGGACTGTTGAAAGGACTGTTCCCAGCTGACTAATAGTCTGGGCTAGGGTTGGCAGCACCAAAACCAAAAGAGCAATCACGATTAAGATAAGAGCTAGGAAAACAAGTACCATGGCAATCGGACGACGCAACTCTGCCTTTACCTTCAATTTAACTAAGTACTGTTCAATTTTTTTCATAGGAACATTAAGCACAAAAGCAATAACAGCACCATAAATCAAGGTTGATATTACATCAAAGAGAGAGATTGCTCCTGATATAAAGCTCGATGCATTCAGAATTACAAGAGCAACCAGCCCTATAAAAAGTATTAACGGGGTGTATTTTTTTACTAAGTTCATAAATTCTCCTTAATAAACATGTTTAGATACGACTATACTATTTGGTTTTTCAAACTCTCGATTAAGGTAGGCTTGGTAAGTTCCTGGAGCGATAAATCCTTTGGGTGAGAGGATATCGGTGCCAGCCTGACCGACTATGGTATCAGCCAAGAGCACACAGTTTGTAGATAAGACAAAGTAGGATTTAAACTTAGATTTGATAAATTTATAAAGTTCCCCATCTGTCTCATGTCTGATTTTATAAGCGTAGGTGTAGTCTTCCTTACCATCACCTGTCATGATTTTATCTGCACTTGGCTCCCATGGAATCGTCAGTTGTTTCAATTCAGCCAACTTTTTCTGAACTGCTTTTTCCATTTCAGGCGTCAAATCTATCCCATAACCAAAAAGCGTTTTTTGACTCTCACGTTTACATAGATCAATGTACTTATCGCGGTCACAGAAATATAAGACACCATCTCCTACCATACCAAATAAGGTCTCAGATGACGGATCATAGTTGCCATAAGAAATAACACGGCCCTGATAGCAGATATCCACATGACCAATAGCTGAAAACAGGGAGGTCTCAGCTGTATGAACAAAAATTTCTAGCTCTGCTGTCTTACCAGACTTCACTATTCCAAGATGGATATCTTCTTCCTCATCAGCATTTTCCAGCATAAATTTGTTAACTTTTGCTAAAGTTCTTGCAGGGATGAGAGCGGCTAGGACAATAGGTAAGCTAATTCTAATACGACGTTTGAGATGGTTTTTCCCAATTTCCCCTTCAAATAAGAAACCGTCACGGATATTGGACAGACCATAAAGGAAAAAATAAGCCCCTAAAACAAAGAGTTGAAAGACAGAATTTCCCGTAGAGGACAAAAGACTAGCTCCACCAAGAAAAACTAGTAGAATACCATCTAGTAAGAGACGAAAACGAGGTCGAATATTATTTTTACGGTAGAGAACATAGGTGACAAGATTAATCGTGGCCCCAAAAATCTGATAAACTCCAATCACAAGAGCCAGAACATAAATCGGTATATCAGTCGCAAGATTAGAACCTAGCAAATATCCCAGCACTAACAATTTAACCAGTGCAACTCCCAAGGTATCCGTTGACTGGCTTTTTTTGAAAACTCTTAATAGCAAATCTACGACCGTTGCTATCCAAGCTAAAAACAGAACCAGGCGAATAACTGTTACTGGCAACCAAGTCCCCGTGACCATCAAGATGAGACCTAGCAGAACAAACAAGAACCCCTGAGCAAGTAATTTCTTACCTGTCAGACCTAAAGATAGAATTTTCGCCATATAAAAACCTTTCAACAATAAAAATTAAACACTACGATTAAACTGACTAGTAAATAGCCAACACTACAAACAGCCTGTGCCAGCAACATATGGTGACTAGAAATGACTGTAGTAATGTCACCATCTTGTCTTATGCACTTCTAAAATTTGTTATATTGATTAGAAACCAGAGCTTATAAAAACTAGCTAAACTCGAGAGATAGACACAATTGCGACGAAAAAATGTATAACCAATTCAACTTGTTAAGGTAAGAAAGCATTATTTCCAATCTATTAATTATTCATCTATTGCCTATTATGACACAATATTCCCTATAGTTCAACTTTTTACTTGTTTTTATATTACACGGACTAAAAAGTTTTCAACAGTTGATTGCATTTGTTTTAATAAGTTTTAACCTTTCTTGGTTAGATAAAAAAAGAACCATACAGTTTAGAATCTGTATGGTTTTTGCCCCACTTTTGTCCCATTTTTAAATCATGACATTGAAAATACCTAAAATCAC
>NZ_AJQY01000448.1:0-14597 GCF_000296875.1 Streptococcus sp. GMD1S
CCCTGATCTTGATAGCGTTCATAGAGTTCTTGAAGTCCCTGGTACTGGGGCGTTAAACCACATCCTGTAGCAGTGTTGACAATCAAGAGAACCTTGCCACGATAGCTCTCCAGGGGAGTTGCTTGGTTGTTTTGGTTCAGAGCGGAAAAATCATATACACTGGTCATGAGGGCCTCTTTTCTTTTTCTACATTGTAACAGTTTTTACCCTTTTCGTCGAGTTGGATGGGAGATATTGTTGAAGAATAAGCCCTCAATATGATAGAAACCGTTTACAAATAACTTTAAAAATGATATGATTTAATTAAACCGGTTTACTCAGTTGCTATAAATCTCTAATTTGAGATTTAGTTCCTATTGATTTTACAATATGTTTATTGGAGTGTACACATGCAAACAAAAACAAAGAAGCTCATTGTGAGTTTGTCTTCACTTGTTTTATCGGGATTTTTATTAAACCATTATATGACAGTTGGAGCGGAAGAAACGACTACGAATACCATTCAGCAAAGCCAGAAGGAAGTTCAGTATCAGCAAAGGGATACCAAAAATTTAGTTGAAAATGGTGATTTTAGTCAGACGGAGAACGGAAGCAGTCCTTGGACAGGAAGCAAAGCTAAGGGGTGGTCAGCTTGGGTAGACCAGAAGAATAGTTCTTCAGGTGCCTCAACTCGAGTCATTGAAGCCAAGGATGGGGCTGTCACTATCTCAAGTTCTGAGAAACTAAGGGCAGTAGTTCACCGTATAGTCCCTATTGAAGCTAAGAAAAAGTATAAACTGCGTTTCAAGATTAAAACAGATAATAAAGTGGGGATTGCTAAGGTTCGCATCATTGAGGAAAGTGGTAAGGACAAGCAATTGTGGAATTCTGCAACAATGTCGGGAACAAAGGACTGGCAGACTATTGAAGCAGACTATAGCCCGACTTTAGATGTTGATAAAATCAAGCTGGAGTTATTCTATGAAACGGGAACAGGGACTGTTTCCTTTAAGGATATTGAGCTGGTAGAGGTAGCAGACCAGCCTTCTGAGGATTCTCAAACAGATAAACAGCTTGAGGAAAAGATTGATTTACCAATTGGGAAAAAACATGTCTTTGCTCTTGCGGACTATACTTATAAGGTAGAAAATCCTGACGTTGCTTCAGTCAAAAATGGAATTTTAGAACCTCTTAAGGAAGGGACAACCAATGTCATTATCAGTAAAGATGGCAAGGAAGTGAAAAAGATTCCTTTGAAGATTCTAGCCTCTGTTAAGGATGCATACACAGACCGTTTGGATGACTGGAATGGCATCATCGCTGGGAATCAATACTATGATTCTAAAAATGAACAGATGGCCAAGTTAAACCAGGAGCTGGAAGGAAAGGTAGCTGATAGCCTATCCAGTATTTCAAGTCAGGCGGACCGCACCTATTTGTGGGAAAAATTTTCAAATTATAAAACGTCTGCGAATCTGACTGCCACTTATCGGAAATTAGAGGAGATGGCCAAGCAAGTGACCAATCCTTCTTCTCGTTATTATCAAGATGAAACCGTCATTCGAACAGTTAGGGATTCCATGGAATGGATGAATAAACATGTCTACAATAGTGAAAAGAGCATTGTTGGGAACTGGTGGGATTATGAAATCGGTACACCTCGTGCCATCAACAATACCTTGTCTCTGATGAAAGAATACTTCTCAGATGAGGAAATAAAAAAATATACAGATGTGATTGAAAAATTTGTGCCAGATCCCGAACATTTCCGAAAGACGACTGATAACCCATTTAAGGCCCTAGGTGGAAACTTAGTGGATATGGGAAGGGTAAAAGTAATAGCTGGTTTACTGCGCAAGGATGACCAAGAAATTTCTTCTACCATTCGTTCGATTGAGCAAGTGTTTAAGTTGGTAGACCAAGGCGAAGGTTTTTATCAGGATGGATCTTATATCGACCACACCAATGTTGCCTATACGGGTGCTTATGGAAATGTCTTGATTGATGGCCTGTCTCAACTGTTGCCAGTTATTCAAAAGACCAAGAGCCCAATCGATAAAGATAAAATGCAAACCATGTACCACTGGATTGATAAATCGTTTGCTCCTTTGCTAGTGAATGGAGAGCTGATGGATATGAGTCGTGGCCGCTCTATCAGTCGTGCAAATAGCGAGGGGCATGTGGCCGCAGTAGAAGTACTAAGAGGGATTCACCGGATAGCGGATATGTCTGAAGGAGAAACCAAACAACGGTTGCAGAGTCTTGTGAAGACCATTGTTCAATCAGATAGTTATTATGATGTCTTTAAGAATTTGAAGACTTATAAGGATATCAGTTTGATGCAATCCTTGTTAAGCGATGCTGGAGTCGCAAGTACTCCAAGAACAAGTTACCTATCTGCCTTTAACAAGATGGATAAAACAGCTATGTACAATGCAGAGAAAGGGTTTGGATTTGGCTTATCACTCTTTTCCAGTCGTACCTTGAATTACGAACACATGAACAAGGAAAACAAACGTGGTTGGTATACAAGTGATGGGATGTTCTATCTCTATAATGGTGATTTGAGTCACTATAGCGATGGCTACTGGCCAACAGTTAATCCCTATAAGATGCCTGGTACGACAGAGACGGATGCTAAGAGATTGGATAGTGATACAGGTAAAGTTCTACCGTCTGCTTTCGTTGGAACGAGCAAACTAGATGAGGCCAATGCGACAGCAACCATGGATTTCACTAACTGGAATCAAACATTGACTGCTCATAAGAGCTGGTTTATGCTGAAGGATAAGATTGCCTTTTTAGGAAGCAATATCCAGAACACTTCAACAGATACTGCTGCAACTACAATTGACCAGAGAAAACTGGAATCAAGTGATCCATATAAAGTCTATGTCAATGATAAAGAAGCCTCCCTCCCAGAACAAGAAAAGGATTATCCTGAAACCCAAAGTGTCTTTTTAGAATCGTCCAATTCGAAAAAGAATATTGGTTACTTTTTCTTTAAGAAGAGTTCAATCAGTATGAGTAAGGCTGTCCAAAAGGGATCTTGGAAGGATATCAATGAAGGACAGTCAGACAAGGAAGTCGAAAATGAATTTCTTACGATTAGTCAGGCTCATAAGCAAAATGGAGATTCTTATGGCTATATGCTCATCCCTAACGTGGATCGTGCCACCTTCAATCAAATGGTAAAAGAGTTAGAAAGTAGCCTCATCGATAACAATGAGACCCTTCAGTCTGTTTATGATGCCAAACAAGGAGTTTGGGGCATTGTGAAATATGATGATTCTGTCTCTACTATTTCCAACCAATTCCAAGTCTTGAAACGTGGAGTCTATACTATTCGAAAAGAAGGGGATGACTATAAGGTTGCCTACTACAATCCTGAAACCCAGGAATCAGCGCCAGATCAGGAAGTCTTTAAAAAGTTAGAACAAGCAGCTCAGCCACAAACTCAGGATTCAAAAGAAAAGGAAAAATCAGAAGAAGAAAAGAACCATTCGGATCAAAAGAATCTCCCTCATACAGGAGAAGGTCAGTCAATCTTGGCAAGTCTAGGGCTCTTGCTACTTGGGGCGGTTTATCTGTTCCGCAGAGGAAAGAACAACTGATTTGTTCATCATCTAGATGAATCACATGAAACTGTGGAAAATAGAAAAAATCCGAAGAAGGTCAAACATCTTCGGATTTTTCTTTTAAAAAAGGATAAGTTAACACTTATCCTTTTTCACTTCATTTTATCTGAGTGTAACATACTGTTGGGCAATCTCGCTGATGCGGTCAAAGTCGCCTTGGGAAGCGAGTTTATTGAGTTCGCCACCAATTCCAACGGCGTCTGCACCAGCAGCGAACCATTGAGGAATGTTATTTAGGCCGACTCCTCCGGTTACCATTACGGAAACTTGTGGGATTGGCGCCTTGACTGCAGAGATATATGATGGACTGAGAGCACTACCTGGGAAGAGTTTGATGATTTCACTACCGGCTTCAAGTGCAGTCGTTATCTCTGTGAGGGTAATACAGCCTGGAATGTACGGTGTGCTGTAAAGATTGCACATTTTTGCAGTTTCAGCATGGAAAGATGGAGAAACAACGTAATTTGCTCCGGCTAGAATGGCATCTCTAGCAGTTACGGCATCAAGCACAGTACCTGCACCGATACAAACACTCTGATCGTCCTGATACAAGTCTACAAGTTCCTTGATGATTTGCCCTGCATACTGATTGGTATAGGCAATTTCAATAGCTTTGATACCGCCCTTGATACAAGCAATCGAGGCTTGTAGTCCTTCTTCCTTTGTATTTCCTCGAATGACAGCGACAATTTTTTGTTTTTTTAGTTCAATAATCGTATCTGATTTGGTCATGTAATTCTCCTAACGAATGATATCTTGTGCATTTTCCAGTAATTTTTCAATACTAGCTGCGGGAGTGGAGAGATGGTCTCCTGGAAGAGTACATTTGAGAGTTGCGCTGGCAACTGCAAAGTCAATGCTAGTTTTTAGGGAGGAATGATGGAGTAGTTGGTAAAGGGCACCAGAGATAAAGGCATCCCCGCTACCAACTCGTTGATAGACTGCAGTTTTTAGTTGGACAGACTCTTCAAATCGTTCTCCCAGAGCATAGGCTTGATAGACATTTTTGTCTTGCTCATCACTAGAGCGGAGGGTATGGAAAATGGCCTTGAAACCATAGGTTTTTTTTAAAAGTTGCATGCGATTTTCCACCTCTTTTAGGCTAGCTCTGTCTCTTGGGAACATCTCTAGATTTTGGTCATCAATCATGAGAGGATCAATACCAAAGCAATAATCAGCGAAACGAGCAAACTTAGAAAATTCATACTTGGCTTCTAGGACTGAAATCATCTTTGTTCTCAGATTGAGATCCATTGAAACGATAATCCCTCGGCGCTTGGCTTCTTCCAAGAGTAGGAGAAGGAGCGTACGAACCTCTTGACCGATAGCTACGGTGATTCCACTAAAATGAAAATGGCTAATCCCCTGAAAGAGAGAATCCATATCTAGCATGTTTGGCCGAATCTGGCTGATACTCGTATGCTTACGATCGTAGAAAACTTCACTTTGACGACAACCAAAGCCGTTCTCCAAATAGTAGAGGCCGATTCGATCGCCAAGCCGATAGATTGAACTGGTATCGATTTGGTGCTGTTTCAAGAATGTAATAAAACGATCTCCAATCTCGTTGGCAGGGAGTGCGGTAAAGACTTTCGTTGAGATACCCAGGGCTTGCAAATTACAAGCGATATTAATTTCTGATCCGCCAAAATAAGTCGAACTGGCAACATGATCGCCGATACTGGTGGCATCTAATGGTGAGATTCGAATTAATGGTTCGCCAAACAGTAAGATTTTCGTCATCCATTAGTTCCTTTCTGGTTTAGAATAGCTTTACTTGGCTAATACTTCTTTCAAATAAGCAGCGACTTCATCATCTTGGCAGTTTTCAAAGAAGTATTCTTGGAAGTATTTGCCAGAGATGGTGTCTTTGAGGAAGTCTTGGTCGATTGTTTTAAGGATGGTTATCAAATCATTGTGGGTGATTTGTTTCACCTCGTTTAAGATACGAGCGTTGCGTTGTTCAGGGATTACACGTTCTCTTGGGTAGCCACCGCCCATTTCTTCAGCAAATAAGCGTTCAAACATCAATTTGAGGGTCAGTTCTGCCCCCCAGCCAAATCCTTTGGCATAAGGGATAGACAAGGCGTTACCACCATTGATTTGAGAATAAAGGTAAGCGTCAGTTGGGTCCACTGCTAGACCACAGACAACACCAGGGAAGCTGTTTAAAGCAAGCATAGCCCCTACACCTGTACCACAGCCGGTAACAACAAAGTCAACTGCCTTTGTATTTAAAAGGATGGCAGCCATTAGGCCGTTTTGTACGTATGTTAATGGATTTTCACCTTCTTCTCCACGCATACCATAGTTAAATAATTGGTAGCCTTTTTTATCTGTTGCTTCTTTCAGACTATCGTAAATAATGTGATTCTTGCTAGCTTGACTATTTTCATTGATTAATGCGATTTTCATAAGATCTTCTTTCTATTTTTACTCAGGTTGTTTTCCGATGTAGGCTAAGATACCGCCATCTACATATAGGATGTGGCCATTGACAAAATTGCTGGCATCACTAGCGAGAAAGACAGCAGGGCCCATCAAATCTTCAGGATTTCCCCAACGTGCAGCAGGTGTTTTTGCAATGATGAACTGGTCAAATGGGTGGCGAGAACCATCTTCTTGCAACTCACGAAGAGGTGCTGTTTGAGGAGTGGCAATATAACCCGGTCCAATTCCGTTACATTGGATATTGGCTCCACCGTATTCGGATGCAATGTTGCGGGTCAACATTTTCAAGCCCCCTTTAGCGGCAGCATAAGCGCTAACTGTTTCACGTCCCAGTTCGCTCATCATCGAACAAATATTGATAATCTTTCCATGCCCTTTCTTTATCATAGAAGGAATAACTGCCTTTGAAACGATAAATGGTGCGTTTAAGTCAATATCGATGACCTTACGGAAATCAGCGGCGCTCATTTCGCACATTGGAACGCGGCGGATAATACCAGCGTTATTAACGAGGATGTCAATGACACCAACCTCTTGTTCGATTTGCTTGACCATGGCTTGGATACCGTCCTCGTCTGTCACGTCACAGACATATCCATGGGCTTCGATGCCAACTTCACGATAAGCTTCAATCCCTTTATTGACTAGGTCTTGATTGATATCGTTAAAGACAATAGTAGCGCCGGCTTCAGCGTAGGATTTGGCAATAGCAAATCCAATTCCATAAGAAGCGCCGGTGATGAGAGCAATTTTCCCTTTTAAAGAAAACTGCTCAATTGAGAATGATGTATTTGTCATTTGATACTTCCTTTCAAATTTGTTAAGACTTCTCTATAACCAAATTATATTCTAGTAAACCGGTTTTGTCAATAATTAAATATTTTTATTTCTAAAAATCTTTGTTTTCCTAAAAAAACGGAAGATTTTGAAATTTCTGTCTATTGTAATGGTTAAATAAACAATGAAAGCGCTAATATTTTTTTAAAAAAACTATTGACAAGATAAAAATAAAGGGTTACAATGGAAAATGTAAAGTAAACCGGTAAACTCAAACAAGGAAGGAGAAAAGATGAAAATTGTACTTGTAGGGCATGGACATTTTGCCACAGGGATTTATAGTTCTTTACAATTGATTGCAGGCAATCAAGAAAATGTGGAGGCGATTGACTTTGTGGAAGGAATGTCAGCAGATGAACTCAAGCAAAAAATCTTACTTGCAATTTCAAATGAAGAAGAAGTTTTAATCCTAAGTGACCTCTTGGGAGGATCGCCATTCAAGGTTTCTTCTACTATAATGGGAGAAAATCCAGCCAAAACAATGAATGTTCTCTCGGGTTTGAACTTAGCCATGTTAATGGAAGCAGTCTTTGCTAGAATGGCTCATAGCTTTGATGAGGTTGTTAATAAATCAGTAGCGGCGGCCCAGGGCGGAGTCGTAAATGGTAAAGAATTGTTTTCAACTGATGTAGAGGCAGAGGAAGAAGATTTCGAATCAGGTATTTAAAGGATTAAAGAATGATAAAAAAGATTACGATTGAAGAAATAAAATCGCCTGAGCGCTTCTTAGAAGTACCACTTCTGACGAAAGAAGAAGTCGGTCAGGCAATTGAAAAGGTTATTAGGCAGTTAGAACTCAACCTTGACTATTTCAAGGAAGATTTCCCCACACCAGCTACCTTTGATAATGTCTATCCAATTATGGATAACACAGAATGGACCAATGGTTTCTGGACGGGAGAACTGTGGTTGGCTTATGAATACAGTCAACAGGATGCATTTAAAAACATGGCACATAAAAATGTTCTTTCTTTTCTGGAGCGTGTCAATAAGAGAGTAGAGTTGGATCACCATGATCTCGGTTTCTTGTACACACCGTCTTGTATGGCTGAATATAAGATAAATGGAGATGGAGATGGAGAGGCTAGAGAAGCAGCCTTGAAAGCTGCAAATAAGTTGATTGAACGCTATCAAGAAAAAGGTGGCTTCATTCAGGCTTGGGGAGACTTGGGCAAAAAAGAACATTACCGTTTGATTATCGACTGCTTGCTCAATATTCAACTCTTGTTCTTTGCTTATCAAGAAACAGGCAATCAAAAATACTACGATATTGCAGAAAGTCATTTCTATGCTTCAGCTAATAATGTAATCCGTGATGACGCTTCGTCCTTCCACACCTTCTATTTTGATCCTGAGACAGGTCAACCCCTTAAAGGTGTAACGAGACAAGGGTATAGTGATGATTCATGCTGGGCACGTGGTCAATCATGGGGAGTCTATGGTATTCCTTTGACTTATCGTTATCTGAAAGACGAGTCCTGCTTTGACTTGTTTAAGGGTGTAACCAATTATTTCTTGAATCGTCTGCCAAAAGATCATGTTTCTTATTGGGATTTGATTTTTAATGATGGTAGTGATCAATCACGAGATTCTTCAGCAACAGCTATCGCCGTCTGTGGGATTCATGAAATGTTAAAACATCTCCCAGAGGTGGATGCTGACAAAGATATTTATAAACATGCTATGCATGCCATGCTTCGTTCCTTGATCGAACATTATGCAAATGATCAATTTACCCCTGGTGGGACAAGTCTCCTCCACGGTGTGTACTCATGGCATTCAGGTAAAGGAGTGGATGAAGGCAATATCTGGGGTGACTACTATTACCTAGAAGCGCTTATCCGTTTCTACAAAGACTGGAACCTATATTGGTAGGAGGAGAAATATGACAACGCCAAATATTATTATGACCCGTATCGATGAACGGTTGATTCACGGGCAAGGACAACTTTGGGTAAAATACTTAGGTTGTAATACGGTCATTGTCGCCAATGACGAAGTGAGCACGGACAAGATGCAACAAACTCTGATGAAAACAGTTGTGCCAGACTCAGTTGCTATGCGTTTCTTCCCTTTACAAAAGGTGATTGATATCATTCACAAGGCTAACCCTGCTCAAACAATTTTTATCGTTGTGAAGGATGTAAAAGATGCTTTAACCTTGGTAGAAGGTGGTGTCCCTATCAAAGAAATCAATATCGGGAACATTCACAATGCCCCTGGTAAAGAGCAGGTGACACGCTCTATCTTCCTAGGTGAAGAGGACAAGGTAGCTCTTAAGGAATTGAGTCAAACGCATCAAGTAACATTTAATACGAAAACAACTCCAACAGGAAACGATGGAGCTGTTGAAGTCAATATTCTGGACTATATTTAAAAGAGGAGATCGTTATGTCGATTAATGTATTTCAAGCGATTTTAATTGGATTATGGACAGCTTTCTGTTTTAGTGGAATGCTGTTAGGAATTTACACCAATAGATGTATTGTTCTGTCATTTGGTGTCGGAATTATTCTAGGTGATTTGCCTACTGCTCTTGCAATGGGAGCTATTGGTGAATTGGCTTATATGGGATTCGGTGTTGGTGCTGGAGGTACTGTTCCACCAAACCCAATCGGACCTGGTATCTTTGGTACCTTGATGGCTATCACTAGTGCTGGTAAAGTCAGTCCAGAAGCGGCTCTTGCCCTCTCTACTCCGATTGCTGTGGCGATTCAATTCTTACAAACTTTCGCTTACACTGTACGTGCTGGAGCACCTGAAACGGCGATGAAGCACTTGAAAAACCATAATTTGAAGAAATTCAAGTTTACTCTAAATGCAACAATTTGGTTGTTTGCCTTTATTGGATTTACCTTGGGTTGCTTGGGTGCCCTTTCAATGGATACCTTGTTGAAACTCGTAGACTACATTCCACCGGTATTGCTTACAGGTTTGACAGTTGCTGGTAAAATGCTCCCAGCTATCGGTTTTGCAATGATCTTGTCAGTGATGGCTAAGAAAGAGTTGATTCCGTTTGTCTTATTGGGATATGTTTGTGCAGCTTATCTAAACATCCCAACAATTGGTATTGCAATTGTAGGTACTATCTTTGCTTTGATTGAATTTTATAACAAGCCAAAAACAGCGAATCATGTGGTAGAGGAGGAAGCACACGATGACTGGATCTAACAAATTAACAAAACGTGATTATCTTAAAACGTCTTTGCGGGCATTCTTTTTACAAAATGGATTTAACTATAGTAACTATCAAGGGTTGGGATATGCCAATGTAATGTATCCTGCTTTGAAAAAACACTATGGAGCGGATCAGGAAGGTTTCTACCAAGCCTTGGAAGAAAACTGTGAATTCTATAATACCAACCCACACTTCCTGCCTTTTATTACCAGCTTGCACCTTGTAATGTTGGAAAATGGTCGCCCAGCAAAAGAAACACGTAGCATCAAGATGGCCTTGATGGGACCATTGGCAGGTATTGGGGATTCTCTCTCTCAATTTTGTTTAGCTCCATTGTTCTCAACCATCGCAGCTTCGTTTGCTCAAGAAGGCTTGGTTGTCGGTCCAATCTTGTTCTTCCTTGCGATGAATACGATTTTGACAGCTATTAAATTGTCAACTGGTCTGTATGGATACAAACTAGGAACAACTGTGATTGATAAACTAAGCGAACAGATGGCAACGATTTCTCGTATTGCCAATATTATCGGTGTAACCGTAATTGCTGGTTTGGCAGCGACATCTGTTAAGATTATGGTGCCGATTACCTTTGCTGCAGGGGAAGTAAAAGCAGACGCTAAACAAAGTATCGTAAGCATTCAGGGAATGCTTGATAAGGTTGCTCCGGCTCTTCTACCAGCCCTATTTACACTTTTAGTTTACTACTTGATCAAAGAAAAGAAATGGACAACATATAAACTCGTTATTTTAACAGTTATCATCGGAATTATCGGAAGCTGGCTTAAGATTCTAGCTTAATGGATACGACATTGTTTTATGGAATAGTGATTGTCTTGGCAGTGAGCCCCCTTTTACTGTCAAGCTTTCATTCTATTCGTCAGCAAAAGTTGCTTCGCAAACAGATGGAGCAACGACAAGAGTATTTAGCTTCTTTAACATCTGATGATGAAGTGTTGTTGTTGTCTGGAATTCATGGAAAAATCATTTCTATCAAAGATGACTTGATCTCTTTGCAGATTGCAAAAGGAGTCGTCATCTATGTAGAAAAGGAAAGTGTAATGGGAAAGACAAAAGAACTGCTTTTTAAGTAGTTCTTTTTCTGGTAAAAGATAATGAAAGAAGAAAGAAGACAATTTTTTGAAAGAGTTGACGGGGACCAATGTCGTGACTATATCTTGTCCCACTGTTCAAAAGACTATGAGAAGGTCAAGCGTTCCCTTGAACGCTTGATGGACAATCGTTTTATGTTTGATAGTCCTTGGGATATGGAACCTTGTTCAAAAATCTATCAAATCCAGCCGATGGTGTGGAATCAAGTATTTGAAGATGATCCAGAATGGGTTTATATGCTCAATCGACAAGAATATCTCTTGCAGTTTATGATAGGGTATCTGGTAGAGGGAGATAAGGGCTATATTCAAAAGTGCAAGTTCTTTCTATTTGATTGGATTGAGCAGGTGAGAGAGTTTTCTCCTCAATCTTTGATGACTAGAACCTTGGATACAGGCATTCGTTCCTTTACTTGGTTAAAACTACTCTTGCTCTTCTCGAAATTTGACTTGCTAGAAGAGGAAGAGCTAGAGAAAATTTTGGTCAGTCTAGAAAAGCAGATTGACTTTATGAAAAGCCACTATCGCGCCAAGTACACCCTTAGTAACTGGGGAATTTTACAAACAATTCCTATGCTTGCTATCTATCATTTCTTTTCAGATAAGATGGATTTAGAAGAAGTTTACCTTTTTGCTTCAGAGGAGTTGAAACAGCAAATTGAGAAGCAGATTTTAGAGGATGGAAGCCAGTTTGAACAGTCGATTCTATATCATGTAGAGGTTTATAAAGCCTTGCTAGACTTGTGTCTCTTGCTTCCAGACTTGCAAGATAGCTTTCAAGAGTTGCTGGAAAAGATGGCGACTTACATTCAGATGATGACAGGCCTGGATGGACGGACTCTGGCTTTTGGTGATAGCGATTCTACAGAAACGACAGAGATTTTGAGCCTGTCTGCTGTGGTTTTGAACAAGGAAGATCTTCTTAACGGTCTGGATGTTAAAGTTGATTTGCTTAGCCTCTTGTTCCTAGGGCGAGAAAAGGTCAAGCGACTGCAGGAATTTGAAAAGAGAGCTTGGCAGCCTAAGTCCATGATCTTTGAAGACTCTGGACATGTCTGCATTAAGGATGAACATCGTTATCTATTTTTCAAAAACGGCCCGATGGGAAGTGCCCATAGCCATAGTGACGA
Source organism: Streptococcus sp. GMD1S (assembly GCF_000296875.1). Taxonomy (GTDB): domain Bacteria; phylum Bacillota; class Bacilli; order Lactobacillales; family Streptococcaceae; genus Streptococcus. Next base: position 12,323 of record NZ_AJQY01000448.1, read on the forward strand.
GAATAGTTTTTGCTTACAGTATCAAGGTCAACCGATTTTCATAGATGCTGGGCGTTATTCTTATCGGGAGATAGATGAACGTTATCTCTTAAAGAGTGCTTGGAGTCATTCGACCTGTATGGTAGATGGGAAAGCTCCAGAAAGGATTACGGGATCCTGGGAATATGAATACTATCCTCACTCCCTGTTTTGTCACCACAAAGAAAGAGAGGGAGTGCATTATATTGAGGGGGCTTATTTGTCAGTAGATCCTGATTTGCCTTATCTTTACAGGAGAAAAATCCTCATGTTGGCAGAGGATGTCTGGCTCTTGGTAGATGATATCAGGTGTCAAGGTCAGCATGAGGCGTTGACCCAGTTTATTCTTGACAAGGATGTGACCTATCAAGATGGGAAAATCAATCAGTTGAGACTATGGAGTGAAGTTGATTTTGATTTAGAAGCTACCATTATTTCTCCTAAATACAATGAACTTGAAAAAAGCAGCAAACTCACCAAGCGCCAATTCTTTGAGAATCAGATGCTGGATTATACCATCATTGCGCATGAGAGTTTTGAAATCATCCTTCATTCTGTCTACCAGACAGATGGTCGTGAAGTGGAAAATGCTCTGGCTTTTGAAGTGAAAAATGACGAAACAGACAAGCTGATTTTGTTATTAAGCGAGGACATTTGTGTAGGTGAAAAATTATGCCTCGTTGACGGAACAAAAATGCGTGGGAAATGTCTAGTATATGATAAAATAAATGAGAGAATGATTCGCTTGCAGTGCTAGAAATAGGCATTTTGAATGGTGAATATGTTATACTAAGTATTAGTAGGAGGTGTTTTAGATTGGAGAAGAAACTGACCATAAAAGACATTGCAGAAATGGCTCAGACCTCGAAAACAACCGTGTCATTTTACCTAAACGGGAAATATGAAAAAATGTCCCGAGAGACACGTGAAAAGATTGAAAAAGTTATTCATGAAACAAATTACAAACCGAGCATTGTTGCGCGTAGCTTAAACTCCAAACGAACAAAATTAATTGGTGTTTTGATCGGTGATATTACCAACAGTTTCTCAAACCAAATTGTTAAGGGAATTGAGGATATCGCCAGCCAGAATGGCTACCAGGTAATGATAGGAAATAGTAATTACAGCCAAGAGAGTGAGGACCGGTATATTGAAAGCATGCTTCTCTTGGGAGTAGACGGCTTTATTATTCAGCCGACCTCTAATTTCCGAAAATATTCTCGTATCATCGATGAGAAAAAGAAGAAAATGGTCTTTTTTGATAGTCAGCTCTATGAACACCGGACTAGCTGGGTCAAAACCAATAACTATGATGCCGTTTATGACATGACCCAGTCCTGTATCGAAAAAGGTTATGAGCATTTTCTTTTGATTACAGCGGATACGAGTCGCTTGAGTACTCGGATTGAGCGGGCAAGTGGTTTTGTGGATGCTTTGACAGATGCTAATATGCGCCACGCCAGTCTAACCATTGAAGATAAGCATACGAATTTGGAACAAATTAAGGAATTTTTACAAAAAGAAATCAATCCCGATGAAAAAACTCTGGTATTTGTTCCTAACTGTTGGGCCCTACCTCTAGTCTTTACCGTTATCAAAGAGTTGAACTATAACTTGCCACAAGTTGGGTTGATTGGTTTTGACAATACGGAGTGGACTTGCTTTTCTTCTCCAAGTGTTTCGACGCTGGTTCAGCCCGCCTTTGAAGAAGGACAACAGGCTACAAAGATTTTGATTGACCAGATTGAAGGCCGCAATCAAGAAGAAAGGCAACAAGTCTTGGATTGTAGTGTGAGTTGGAAAGAGTCTACTTTCTAAGATGAAAGGGAAATGACTTGTGACCTCTGTTAAGAAATAAAAGAATCCCACCTAGAACGAACTAGGTGGGATTCTTTGCCTATAAATTAAAAAATTAGCGAATCTTGGTCTATTTTTTAACGTGTTCCGATAAAAAGGCATAGGTCATGGTTCCAAAGATGGCACCAATTCCCAAACCCAAGACTAGTAAAGGGAGCATTTTATCGAACTGGGAGAGATTGTCCCAAAAGGTATCGAGGGGAAGATGCTGAACAAAGAGTTTGTGAAAGGCTGATAAGACAAACAAGCCAATTGGAATGCTGATGAATACACCCCAACTACGAAGGTTGATTTGACTTTTGCTGTATCTTTTGTGATGGATTTCGGACGGGTCATCCTTGTCTAAATGTAAGTCGCGAACTGCTAGTCTCGCCCTAGATGAGAGGACGAAGATAAGTCC
>NZ_AJQY01000449.1:0-12574 GCF_000296875.1 Streptococcus sp. GMD1S
ATCGTCATGGTAAGTGGCTACGCTCTGGGCTCAACTCTAATGAATGGCTGGTCAGCAGCCTTGCCAGAAATCCTTCCAAACTTCCTACAAAATACCTTGGGAATGGTTGTGGGATTTGTAGTCTTTCAGAGTGTCAAGAAGATAAAATAAAAAAGTCAGCTTCAATAGCTGACTTTTTGCTTATCTAGGTTTAATCAAAATAAAGCAAATCTTTGCTGGTGCTTGTAAAGAGGTCAAAGCCATCCTTGGTAACAACACCACAGTCTTCGATACGAACGCCGACTTTACCAGGGATATAGATACCTGGTTCAACAGAGAAGCACATGCCTTCTTCGATGACCATGTCGTTTCCTTCCATGATAGAAGGGAATTCGTGGACATCCATACCGATACCGTGACCGAGACGGTGGTTGAAGTACTCTCCGTAACCAGCTTTTTCAATGACTTCGCGAGCAGCGCGATCAACTTCATGTGCAGTCACACCTGGCTTGATAAAGTCAAGAGCAGCTTGTTGGGCTTCCAGAGTCAAGTTGTAGATATCTTTTTTGAATTGATCTGGTTTACCGACAGCGACCGTACGAGTCATATCTGATGCGTAGCCATTGACCATGACACCGAGGTCAAAGAGGAGAAGGGCGTCTTTTTCGACCTTGTTTGCACCAGGAATTCCGTGCGGATTTGCAGCGTTATCGCCAGTCAAGACCATGGTATCAAAACTCATTTCATAGCCTTCACGTTTCATGGCAAAGTCGATTTGGGCAATGATATCTGTCTCTGTCTTATCAAGAGAAATATTGTCAAAACCAACCTTAACAGCCTTATCAGCATAGATACCTGCAACCATCATTTTTTGCACTTCGTCAGCTGATTTGATGAGGCGCATGCGTTGGATGCGAGGAGTGAGGTTTTCAAACTCAGCAGTTTCAAAAACTGTTTTCAAACCATGGTATTTGGTCAAGATGAGATTGTCAAACTCAACAGCGACACGTTTGAAGTCAAGTTGAGGCAAAGCGTTTTTGATTTTTTGCCATGGATTTTCAGAATCCACATAGCCCACAACTGGGAAAGAGACAGTGCTGCTTGCACGCTCAACCTCAAGGGCTGGGACAAAGAGGAGAGGTTCCTGATCCGCTAAAACAAAGAGGAACATTTGGCGTTCATGGGGATCACTGTAAAAGCCAGTGAGGTAATTGATAGTGACGGGGTCAGATACGACAGCGACGTCTAGTTTTTCTGATTCAAGATATGTTAGGATTTGTTGTAATTTAGACATATGCTACCTTCTTTCTACCCCTCTATTTTGGCAAAAAATGAGAGAAAATGCAAGGGAGAAGGGTAAAAGAACAGGCAAAAAGAACTCCGAAAGGATAGCGGAGTTCTTTTATCTAATTTTCCTTAGTTTAAGAAAAGTCAGCCTTGCTTTTCACGTCGCTGTATTCTTCAGCGATTTCTTGACTGAGAATGTCCTCATAAGCAGGGAGTTGGATGTCCTGACCGTATTTTTTCCGGAGGGCAGTAGTAACCAGGCGATAAGCTAGATTGGCATTGCGAGAGAGGATAGGTCCGTGGAAGTAGGAACCAAAGACATTCTTATAATGAACCCCTTCGCCGATTTTTTCTTCGTTATTTCCATTTCCATAGACCACCTGTCCCAGCGGTTTTTGGTCATCTGAGAGGAAGGTACGTCCCTGGTGATTTTCAAAGCCATAGTAGGTTTCATCAAAATCTTCATTGTGAATTTTGATGTCACCGATAAAGCGGTTATTGGTTTGGTTGAGGGTATAGTGGCCCATGACCCCTAGCCCTTCGATGCGTTTCCCTGAAGCTTCAACATAATATTGACCCAATAGTTGGAAACCACCGCAGATAGCGAGAACCACTCCGTCGTTTTGGATGTAGTTGTCAATGCTCTCTTTCTTGGCAGGTAGATCGCCTGCGATGATACTTTGTTCAAAGTCTTGACCACCACCGAAAAAGGCGATATCGTAGTGGTTTTCATCAAAATCATCATGAAGTGAAACGATATCAACTGTTACATGAGCTCCCAGTTTTTCAGCCACATACTTGAGCATGAGGATATTGCCGTTGTCCCCGTAGGTATTCATGAGGTTTCCATAGAGGTGGGCAATGTTGAGCTGATAAGGGTAGTTGCCAGCTTTTGAGGAAAGTGAAGTATAAACCATTAGTTCATCTCCTTTCTAACAATCTGACGACTAGCCAGCAGTTCGCGGAATTCCAGCATAGCAGTATAGGTAGCCAGGATATAGGCATGTTTGCAGTCTTGGTTCTCAATGGTTTTGAGAACTTGTTCCAGATTGCTTGTCTCAGTGATTTTCTCAGCTGGATAGCCAGTCACTCGTAGACGGCGTGCGATTTCAGAATGACGAACACCACCAGCATTGATTTCAGGAATGTCCATGTCAGTGATTTGTTCAAAGTCCGCATCCCAGATCCAGCTAGTGTCAATTCCGTCTGCATAGTTGGCATTGAGAAGGACAGATAGACTAAATGGATAAGGGGCTAGTTTGATCATCTCGATAGCTTGGGTCGCACCGACTGGATTTTTAATCAAGACAAGAGTACATTCTTTATCACCGATATGGAAGGTCTCCTGGCGTCCAAAGACAGCACGGCTCTTATCAAATCCTTGCTTGATGAGTTGCGAATCAGCCCCGAGAAAACGGGCGATGGCAACCGCAGCAAGAGCATTGTAAATATTGTAGAGTCCACCGATTTGAATACCGTATTCTTGTCCGTCGATGACAAAGCGAGAACGATTGTTAGTTAACTCAACCAAGTCTGTCAGACGGTAGTCCAAGTCAGGACGTTTACATCCACAGTTTTCGCAAATATAAGCTCCTAAATTAGCATAAGTATTAAGCTCATATTTCAAAATACCTTGACAGTCTGGGCAGAGAATACCTTCAGTATTGTAGTGAGCAAGTTTTGCTGGACCTTTCTCCAAGTCAAAACCAAAATATTGTACAGGATTTGGAATAGCTGGCTTGTAGAAAAGTGGACTGTCACCATTGAGGAGAACTGTAGCCGTAGGCACCTTACGAATGGCATCCAAAATCATGTTATAAGTCGTGTAAATCTCACCATAGCGGTCCATCTGGTCACGGAAAATATTAGTGATGACAAATAAGCTTGGCTGGATATAGTCACAGATACGAGATAGACTAGCCTCGTCAATTTCGAGGACGGCAATGTTTTTCCCAGTTTTAGAGTATTTGGCAGTCAAGAAGGTTGTCGTAATCCCTGTGATCATATTGGCACCGCTTGGATTGGTCAGAACCTGACCATAAACCTCTTTTAAAATGCCGACAGTGAGGGCAGTTGTCAGGGTTTTCCCGTTGGTTCCAGTGACCACGACAATCTCGTAGTTCTTAGCTAAATTTTGTAAAATATCTTTATCAAATTGAAGGGCGAGTTTTCCTGGGAGCGTGCTTCCACGGCCAAGACGGCTCAAGATGAAGTGAGAAGAACGCCCAGCAAGGAGGCCCAAAGTAGTTTTTAATTTCATGTTTCTATTATATCATAAAAGAGGGAAAAGACAGTTTTGAGATTTCGCAGAAACAAAAACAGCCCAAAGAGGGCTGTTAGCTAACAAATCAGTCTCAACTTAAATCGCAAACAAGTCATTCAAGTTCTCAGCCAAAGTTGGGTGAGTGAAGATTTGTTTTGTGAAGTAAGTATAAGGGATTTTGTTGTCCATGGCAACAGTGATGATGTTGATGATTTCTTGAGAACCTTCTGAGAAGATAGTTGCTCCAAGAATTTCTTTTGTTTCAGTATTGACAACAGCTTTGAAGGCTCCGCGAAGGTCTCCATTTACGTGACCACGAGGCATTGCTGCAACAAGGATTTCCTTCACTGCATATGGAAGTTTCAAATCTGCTGCTTGGCTTTCAGTCAAGCCAACTTGAGAAAGTGCAGGTGTGATGAACATGGTGTTTGGTACATTGAGACGGTCTTCAAGAGTGTAGCTACCATCTCCAGCAAGGTAGCTGTAGACAACGCGGAAGTCATCAAGTGAAATGTAGGTAAATTGAGGTCCACCGTTGACGTCTCCGACTGCAAAGACACCAGGAACGTTTGTTTGACAATGTTTGTCTACTTTGATAGCACCACGCTCTGTTAGTTCAATATCGGTATTCTCAAGTTGAAGTGGTTCAACGTTTGGTTTACGTCCGGTTGCGTAGAGAAGGGCATCGAAACGGTACGTTTCGTTTTCAGTTACGACAAGGACTTGGTCACCGTCGTTTTTGATTTCAGTAGTACGGATGTTTTGAAGCAATTCAATACCGTCTTCTTCCATGTATTGTTTAGCAAGAGCTGCGATGGATGGTTCTGCACGAGGAAGGAAAGTATCCAAGGCATCTAGGACTGTAACCTTGCTTCCAAGTTTGTTGTAGAGTCCTGCAAATTCAAGACCGATATTTCCGCCACCAAGGACACCAAGTTTTTCAGGCAATTTGTCCAAGTTTTGAATACCAGTCGAGTCAAAGACATTCTTACTTGTAGCAAGTCCAGGGATTGGCAAGACGTTTGAAACGGCACCGGTATTGATAACGATAGTTTCAGCAGTCAGTTCTTGTTTTTCATCACCAGCTTGGATTTCGATGACTTTGTTTGAAAGGAAGTGAGCTTCCGCATCAAAGATATCCACACCTGTACCAGCAACAGTCGCATAGTTTTTACCATTGAGGCGACTAATGATAGTATTTTTGGTAGCAATGACTTCTTCAAAAGACAAATCTTTCTCAGCAGCAACTAGCAAAGTTTTAGTTGGGATACAACCAATGTTGATACAAGTTCCGCCGTACATAGCCTTACTACGTTCGATAAGGGCAACTTTTTTACCAGCTGAAGCTAGTTTACCAGCCAGTGTTTTCCCTGCCTTACCAAATCCGATAACGATTAAATCATAAGTTAACATTTATAGTCCTCCTATTCGCATTTCATTCTAGCACAAGAAAAAAACTTTTGCACAATTCTGCTACGGGAAATGGAGTGAGTTTGAAATGCTCCCTTCAAATCCTTTGAAAAACCAGTTTCGGGCTACTTTACTGCTAGAAAATCGCTTACATGATTTTCTAGAGAAATTGGGCTATCTTTTGCTTCTCTCTTGTGTTATACTAGATAGGTTGCAAAGAAACCAGTACTTTTCTTTCGTGGAAAAGAAGCAACACGGTATCTCTTTTTTGTAGAAGATACGTCATGAAAAGAAAAGTATAAACTAAAGCCCTATAGGGTGGCTTCGCACCACCTTTAGAAAGAAGAATAACGTGAAATTTAATGAATTTAACTTGTCTGCTGAATTGCTAGCAGAGATTGAAAAAGCTGGATTTGTAGAAGCCAGTCCCATCCAAGAACAGACCATTCCCTTGGCTCTCGAAGGAAAAGACGTTATTGGTCAAGCTCAGACAGGTACAGGAAAAACTGCAGCCTTTGGCTTGCCAACCCTTGAAAAAATCCGTACAGAAGAAGCGACCATCCAAGCCTTGGTTATCGCTCCAACTCGTGAACTCGCTGTCCAAAGTCAAGAGGAACTCTTCCGTTTTGGCCGTAGCAAGGGAGTGAAAGTTCGCTCAGTTTACGGTGGTTCCAGCATTGAAAAACAAATCAAAGCTCTTAAATCTGGTGCCCACATCGTGGTAGGAACACCAGGCCGTCTCTTGGACTTGATTAAACGCAAGGCCTTGAAATTACAAGATATTGAAACTCTGATTCTTGACGAAGCGGACGAAATGCTCAACATGGGCTTCCTTGAAGACATTGAAGCCATCATTTCCCGTGTCCCTGAAAATCGTCAAACCTTGCTCTTTTCAGCAACCATGCCAGATGCTATCAAACGTATCGGTGTTCAGTTTATGAAAGACCCTGAGCATGTCAAGATTGCTGCCAAGGAATTGACAACAGAATTGGTAGATCAGTACTATATCCGTGTCAAGGAACAAGAGAAATTTGATACCATGACACGTCTTATGGATGTGGAACAACCAGAGCTTGCTATCGTATTTGGTCGTACCAAACGCCGTGTAGATGAATTGACTCGTGGACTTAAAATCCGTGGCTTCCGTGCAGAAGGGATTCATGGTGACTTAGACCAGAACAAACGTCTTCGTGTCCTTCGTGATTTCAAAAATGGGAATCTTGATGTTCTAGTTGCGACAGACGTTGCAGCACGTGGTTTGGATATCTCAGGTGTGACCCATGTCTACAACTACGATATTCCACAAGATCCTGAAAGTTATGTTCACCGTATCGGTCGTACAGGTCGTGCTGGTAAGTCAGGTCAATCTATTACTTTCGTAGCACCAAATGAAATGGGCTACCTTCAAATCATCGAAACCTTGACTAAGAAACGCATGAAAGGCTTGAAACCAGCGACAGCAGAAGAAGCCTTCCAAGCTAAGAAACAAGTAGCGCTCAAGAAAATCGAACGAGACTTCGCAGACGAAGCCATTCGTGGGAACTTTGAGAAATTTGCTAAAGATGCTCGTAAGTTAGCTGCAGAATTTAGTCCAGAAGAATTGGCTATGTATATCTTGAGTCTGACAGTCCAAGATCCAGACAGCCTTCCTGAAGTGGAGATTGCGCGTGAAAAACCACTGCCATTTAAACCATCAGGTAATGGATTCGGTGGCAAAGGTAAGGGAGGTCGTGGAGGCCGTCGTGGGGACGACCGTCGAGACCGTGATCGCCGCGGCAATGGTCGCCGTGATGATTTCAAAAAAGGCAGTCGTGGGAACGATCGTTTTGATAAAGACAGACGTTACCGTAATAAAGACAATAAAAAACCTCGCAACACTTCAAGCGAAAAGAAGACCGGCTTTGTTATTCGTAACAAAGGAGACAAATAGAAAAAAGCGATTCACAGTGTGAATCGCTTTTATATATAAGGAGACCGATAGTAAAAGAAGATGGTGATAGTAAAGGATAGGTGAAACGGAAAGGGATTTATCATGTCATCTTCTTATAATGTTATAATATCAAAAATAAAATAGGATGTCAATAAAAAAATCGCTTTTTTTTCTAAAATATTTTTGCTGTTCAAAATTGCAATTAAATAAGCAATTTTCAGATAATTATTGAAATAAAGACTTTTCTATGTTATAATGGAAGCGATTATATGCGAGGTAAAAAATGGCACATTTATTAGAAAAAACAAGAAAAATCACGTCTATTCTAAAGCGCTCTGAGGAGCAACTCCAAGATGAACTTCCTTACAATGCGATCACACGCCAGTTAGCTGATATTATTGACTGTAACGCTTGTATTGTGAATAACAAGGGACGTCTCTTGGGCTACTTTATGCGTTATAAGACCAATAATGACCGTGTAGAACAATTCTTCCAAACCAAAACCTTCCCTGAGGTCTATGTACAAGGGGCGAACATGATTTATGATACGGAAGCAAATCTTCCTGTTGAACATGATTTGACCATTTTCCCTGTGGAGAGCCGTGCGGACTTTCCAGATGGGTTGACAACTATTGCTCCGATTCATGTATCAGGGATTCGCCTAGGTTCGTTAATCATTTGGCGCAATGATAAGAAATTTGAAGATGAAGATTTGATTCTTGTCGAGATTGCGAGCACGGTTGTGGGAATTCAACTATTGAACTTTCAACGTGAAGAAGATGAGAAAAATATTCGCCGTCGTACGGCTGTTACCATGGCGGTCAACACCCTTTCCTATTCAGAACTTCGTGCCGTATCAGCTATTTTAGCTGAATTGGATGGAAATGAAGGGCAGCTGACTGCGTCTGTTATTGCAGACCGTATTGGCATTACACGCTCAGTGATTGTCAATGCGCTTCGTAAACTGGAGTCAGCGGGAATTATTGAGAGTCGCTCATTAGGAATGAAGGGGACTTATCTCAAAGTTCTAATTAGTGATATTTTTGAGGAAGTGAAAAAGAGGGACTACTAATGGCAAAAGCTTTAATCTCGATTGACTATACAGAGGATTTCGTAGCAGACCATGGAAAGCTAACTGCTGGCGCTCCCGCTCAAGCAATATCAAAAGCCATTGATCAGGCAACCAGATTAGCTTTTGATCGTGGAGACTATGTCTTTTTTACCATTGATGCTCATGAAGAGAAGGATACATTCCACCCAGAAAGCAAGCTCTTTCCACCACACAACATCATCGGAACTAGTGGTCGTAACCTTTATGGCCCCCTAGCTGACTTTTATGCTGAGCATGAGGCGGATAGTCGCGTCTTTTGGATGGACAAACGTCACTATTCAGCATTTTCAGGAACGGACTTAGATATCCGTTTGCGGGAACGTCGGGTAGATACGGTCATTTTGACCGGTGTATTGACTGACATTTGTGTCCTTCATACGGCTATTGATGCCTACAATTTAGGTTATGACATTGAAGTTGTCAAACCTGCGGTTGCCTCTATTTGGCCAGAAAATCATCTGTTTGCTCTTGGGCATTTTAAGAACACATTGGGAGCAAAATTACTGGATGAAAACCTTGCTGAAATTGAACTATAAGCCGGTTGGAAAAATGAAAAAAATCTGAAAAAAGTGTTGACAAAGATTTTGAAAGTTGATATACTAGTAAAGTAATCGACGCGGGGATGGCGGAATTGGCAGACGCGCAGGACTAAGGATCCTGTGACCGCTTTAGGTCGTGAGGGTTCAAGTCCCTCTCTCCGCATAGGGTAAGAGTTAGCTTTGGCTAGCTCTTTTTGTTTTTACAAAGAAGACTAGAGGCTACGTTTCGTGTATAGAAAAATATTGGCATCAAGAACAGTTCATTGTATCAGAACATTTAAACTGAGTTCACTATTTCATTCTATCAAGAATATCCTCAAACACTAGTCAGAAAATGAAGAACTTAGGAAATGGAAAAAGACTAATCAGAAAGATGTGACTATCATTTTTAAAATGAAGTAGATTTTTGATTGGTACTATACTTCCTTATATAAGAAGGAAAGTTAGCAGTTGCTAGCTTTCTTCATTTTTTCAAAAAATAAATCAAAAAAATTTTTGATTTCATAAACATTTCATATTTGGATTTTATAATAGTCTTACAAATATGGAGGTGACAAATGAATCCAATCCAAAGAGCTTGGGCTTATGTCAGCAGAAAACGACTGAGAAGTTTTATTTTATTTCTGATTTTATTTGTCCTTTTAGCAGGAATTTCAGCCTGTTTGACTCTGATGAAGTCCAACAAAACAGTAGAAAGCAATCTTTACAAATCACTCAATACTTCTTTTTCTATCAAAAAGATCGAAAATGGACAGACCTTCAAGTTGTCTGACCTTGCATCCGTGAGCAAGATTAAGGGACTGGAAAATGTCTCTCCTGAACTTGAGACGGTCGCAAAACTAAAAGACAAGGAAGCGGTGAGTGGTGAGCAGAGCGTAGAACGTGATGATTTGTCAGCTGCAGACAAGAACTTGGTTAGCTTAACGGCTCTCGAGGATTCATCCAAGGATGTCACCTTTACCAGTTCGGCTTTCAATCTAAAAGAAGGGCGACACCTTCAAAAAGGGGACTCCAAGAAAATCCTCATCCACGAAGAGTTGGCCAAGAAGAATGGTCTTTCGCTTCACGACAAGATTCGCTTGGATGCTGGTCAGTCCGAAGCTGGAAAGGGGCAAACAGTAGAGTTTGAAATTGTCGGCATCTTTTCTGGTAAAAAACAAGAAAAGTTCACAGGCTTGTCTTCCGACTTCAGTGAAAACCAGGTCTTTACAGACTATGAAAGTAGCCAAACCCTTCTGGGAAATAGTGAACCGCAGGTCAGTGCAGCGCGCTTCTATGTAGAAAATCCTAAGGAAATGGACGGACTCATGAAGCAGGTGGAAAACTTGGCTTTGGAAAGTCAAGGCTACCAAGTCGAGAAGGAAAACAAGGCCTTTGAACAAATCAAAGACTCAGTGGCAACCTTCCAAACCTTCCTGACCATCTTCCTTTATGGGATGTTGATAGCAGGAGCAGGAGCCCTAATTTTGGTCTTGTCTCTCTGGTTGAGAGAAAGAGTCTACGAAGTGGGGATTCTTCTGGCACTTGGAAAAGGCAAGAGTTCGATCTTCCTCCAGTTCTGTTTAGAGGTAGTTTTGGTATCACTTGGAGCTTTGCTTCCATCCTTTATCGCTGGAAATGCCATCACATCCTATCTACTCCAAACTGTACTAGCCAGTGGAGATCAGGCAACCTTACAGGACACGCTGGCCAAAGCAAGTGGTCTATCAACCAGTCTCCTATCCTTTGCAGAATCCTATGTCTTTCTGCTCCTGATTGGTTGCTTGTCTGTAGCCCTTTGTTTCGTATTTCTATTTAGAAAATCGCCGAAAGAAATTTTATCATCTATTAGTTAAGAAGGAGAAATCATGACTTTATTACAATTGCAAGATGTTACCTACCGTTATAAGAACACTGCTGAAGCAGTTTTATATCAGATCAAGTATAATTTTGAACCCGGAAAATTTTATAGTATCATTGGTGAGTCAGGAGCAGGAAAATCCACTCTCTTGTCCCTACTGGCTGGTCTAGATAGTCCTGTTGAAGGTTCTATCCTTTTCCAAGGAGAGGACATTCGGAACAAGGGGTATTCATACCATCGCATGCACCATATTTCCCTGGTCTTTCAAAATTATAACTTGATAGATTATCTTTCTCCGCTGGAAAATATCCGCTTGGTCAACAAAAAAGCAAGCAAGGATACACTTCTTGAGCTTGGTTTGGATGAAAGTCAGATCAAGCGGAACGTTCTCCAGTTATCAGGTGGTCAACAGCAACGTGTAGCCATCGCTCGCAGTTTAGTCTCAGAAGCTCCAGTTATTCTAGCTGATGAGCCAACAGGAAATCTGGACCCTAAAACTGCTGGAGATATTATCGAACTGCTCAAATCACTTGCCCAGAAAACAGGTAAATGTGTGATCGTCGTCACCCACAGTAAAGAAGTGGCACAAGCGTCAGATATTACACTTGAATTGAAGGACAAGAAACTGACTGAAACTCGCAACACTACAAAATAAGATGAGCTTGTTTTGATAGAATTATGAAATCAAATCTAGAAAGGGAACCTATGTTACACAACGCATTTGCCTATGTTACAAGGAAGTTTTTCAAATCGATTGTTATCTTCCTGATTATTCTCCTCATGGCGAGCTTGAGTTTGGTCGGTTTGTCGATCAAGGGAGCTACTGCCAAGGCCTCTCAGGAGACCTTTAAAAATATCACCAATAGTTTCTCCATGCAAATCAATCGTCGCGTCAATCAAGGAACGCCACGTGGTTCTGGGAATATTAAGGGTGAGGATATCAAAAAAATCACCGAAAATAAGGCCATCGAGTCTTATGTTAAACGCATCAACGTTATCGGAGATTTGACTGGATACGACCTCATTGAAACGCCAGAAACCAAGAAAAATCTCACTGCAGACCGTGCCAAACGGTTTGGAAGCAGTTTGATGATTACAGGTGTCAATGACTCCTCTAAAGAAGACAAGTTTGTCTCTGGCTCATATAAGCTAGTTGAAGGTGAGCACCTAACCAACGACGACAAGGACAAGATCCTCATGCACAAGGACTTGGCAGCCAAACACGGTTGGAAAGTCGGAGATAAGGTCAAATTGGACTCTAATGTCTATGATGCAGACAATGAAAAAGGGGCCAAAGAAACAGTTGAAGTGACAATCAAGGGACTCTTTGATGGTCACAATAAGTCAGCAGTAACCTACTCACAAGAACTCTATGAAAACACAGCTATCACAGACATTCACACTGCTGCAAAACTTTATGGATACACAGAAGACACAGCTATTTATGGGGACGCAACCTTCTTTGTAACAGCGGACAAGAACTTGGATGACGTCATGAAAGAGTTGAATGGTATCAGCGGTATCAACTGGAAGAGCTACACACTTGTGAAGAGCTCCTCTAACTACCCAGCTCTAGAGCAATCCATCTCTGGTATGTACAAGATGGCCAACCTCCTCTTTTGGGGTAGCTTGAGCTTCTCAGTTCTTCTCCTTGCACTCTTGCTCAGTCTTTGGATCAATGCCCGTCGCAAGGAAGTGGGAATCCTCCTCTCTATCGGTCTCAAGCAGGCAAGTATCTTGGGGCAATTCATCACCGAATCGATCTTGATTGCCATCCCTGCTCTTGTTTCTGCTTACTTCCTAGCCAACTACACAGCCCGTGCAATCGGAAATACTGTTCTTGCCAATGTCACTTCAGGTGTTGCCAAGCAAGCCAGTAAGGCTGCTCAAGCTTCTAACCTTGGTGGTGGTGCAGAAGTAGACGGCTTTAGCAAGACCTTGTCGAGCCTAGACATTTCCATTCAGACATCAGACTTTATCATCGTCTTTGTCCTTGCTTTGGTTCTAGTGGTTCTCGTTATGGCGCTTGCTTCAAGCAATCTCCTTAGAAAACAACCAAAAGAACTCTTGCTCGATAGCGAATAAAAAACTTGCTACCTATTCTCCCCTAAATGGGGTATAATATAGGTAGCATTTTTATCTGTTTTGTCTTGATAAGGACTCTTCGAAAATCAAATTCAAACCACGTCAGCTTCACCTTGCCGTACTCAAGTAC
>NZ_AJQY01000450.1:0-8426 GCF_000296875.1 Streptococcus sp. GMD1S
AAGGGACCGGATGAGAACTATATTTCCTACTATACAATTGCCTATAGTATCGTCATGTTGATTGCCAGTGTCTTGAGTGGAGCTATCAACGTCAGTATTCCACGCCTTGGCTACTATCTCGGTAAAAAGGATTACAAGTCCTATAATTATCTCGTGAATCAAGCGGCATCCTTATTCTATTTCCTTATGGTTCCAACTAGTATCGGGATCATGATATTGGGACGGTACGCAACTGTTATTTATTCTTCTGAAAAATATCTTGAAGCGGGTATCGTAACTAGCGTCTTCGCTTTTCGTACCATCATTTGGGCTATAGAGTTGATTCTTGGTAAACAGATTATCTTTATCAACGACCATGAAAATCGCTTAACTGCCTTCTACTTCCTTGGTGGTGGGGCTAATATACTATTAAATAGCATCTTGTATTTCAATAATATTTTTGCACCTGAGTATTACATCGCTACGACCATTATCGCAGAAACTATCGTTGTTTTACTTGAAATTCATTTTATCAAGAAACACCAACTGATTAGTTTAAAAGAAATTTTTATAACCTTAACACGTTATAGCATTATATCCCTTGGTTTTATCCCAATCTTCTATATTTTCAAGATGATTTTCCAAATCAATTCCTACACAGTAAACTTCAATATGATTCTCATGGTTCTTTCTACCGTAGCAACTTGTGGTATCTATTACCTCTTGACCCTCTTTATCACCAAAGACAAAACACTCCACTATGCACTGAACCTTGTACTTGCAAAATTAAAACGAAATTAAAAAATCCCCTACTGATAAATTAGTTGCCAGTAGGGGATTTCTTCTTTATTCGTTTTCTTTCTTTTCAGAAGCGTTGGCTTCTAGATTTGAATCTTGTTTAGGTTGTTCAACAATAGAGGAATTAGCTTCTTGTTTCTGTTCTGGCTTGACTGCATCGCTATTTACAGCAGCAACAGCCTGTTTCCAGATTCCTTCTTCGTTTACTTTGTAACCATCAGGTGTTGTTGCGTTCTTCAACAAAGAACCATTAGCTTGGAAATAGTACCAATTACCATCAAGCTGTTTCCAACCCGTTTGCATAGCTCCTGATTCATCAAAGTAATAATGATCACCATTTACTTTATGAAGGCCAACCAACATGATGCCATCTTCAGGATTTAGATAATACCAGACGCCTTTGTCTTTTATCCAACCAGTTTTCATGGCTCCATTTGATTCAAAGTAACGGTAATGATTATCAAACCATTTCCAGCCTGTTTGCATGGCACCAGATTTGCTAAAGTAATATTGCTTACCATCTACTTGATGGAGGCCGACTAACATAACGCCTTCCTTACCTTCAAGATAATACCAGGCATCACCATCTTTCAACCAACCAGTTTGGAG
This sequence comes from Streptococcus sp. GMD1S, assembly GCF_000296875.1. GTDB lineage: Bacteria > Bacillota > Bacilli > Lactobacillales > Streptococcaceae > Streptococcus. The sequence continues at coordinate 1,387 of NZ_AJQY01000450.1, forward strand.
TGCGCCAGACGTAGCGTAATAATGCCAAGAATCATTTGACCACTGCCATCCAACTTGCATAGTACCTGCAGAGCTGAAGAAATAGTTCTTACCGTCAATCTCTTTAGATCCTACAGCCATAATACCAGTTTCTGGATCCAAATAATACCATGATTCTTTATCTTTCAACCAACCAGTTTTCATAGCACCTGAGTTCGTATAGAAGTACCAGCTATTGTCTTGCCACTTCCAGCCAGTCTGCATGGCACCACTAGCATTCAAATAGTAACGAACACCATTTATATCTTGTCTGCCAGTTAACATGATGCCATCTTTATCCAGATAATACCATGTTTCCTGATCCTTGACCCAGCCGGTTTTCATAGCTCCAGAACTTGCAAAATAGTTCCAGTGACCATCAACAAATGCCCAGCCAGTTTGCATGATACCTTCTTGATTAAAGTAGTATGTGCTTCCATTGATATTCTTTTTACCGATGGTCTTTAGCCCATCCTCATCATAGAAATACCAATTTGAATCAATCTTTTGCCATGTTGAAGGCTTACCTGCTGTTTGGAGTGCACCACTTTCGCTAAAGAACATCTTCTTGCCATTATAAACTTGGTGTCCTGTTAGCATCTTCCCATCTGCCGCAAAGAGATACTTTTTCCCTCCAATTTCAGAGAGCTCGCTAAATCGTCTAGCACCATTTGATTGGATATAATACCAAGAGTCATCTAGTTTGAACCAACCACCAGTTTGCATTTTACCATTTTGGTTCAGATAGTAATCATTCCCTTTGGCATTTTCTCCCCAGTCGTCGTTAAGGTGAAGCCAGCGACCTGCTTGCATTTGTCCTTTTCCATTAAAGAAATAAGTGGCTCCGCCAATCTCTCTCCAGCCGATAGCCATTTCTCCGTCAGTCAAACGATATTTCCAATAACCATCTTCTTGATACCATTTTTCGTCAACTACAGGGATATTAGGGAAGGTATTTGAAACATTTGCAAATCCTTTATCGCTAATATCAAAAACGGTAGCGTCTTGAGTTTGGCTAGCAGCATGAAGAACCTGAATATTTTTCTTCTGAAGGTATTCTCTGGTTGAAGCAACATTAATATCTCCACCAGTTGTCTGAATAATCATTTTTGGTGATAAGTTTTCAAGGAAATTAATCGTATTTGAAATTGTCGCATCATAATGGTGGTTCCATTTCATCATATCAACCTTGCCGATAACTGGACCTAACTTATCTTCTGCTCCCTCGGCATTATCCAAATCTCCACCAAGATAGATTCTCTTTCCTGCCACAGTCACTACTGAAACAATGGAGTTGGAGTTATCATCTCGAACTTTTTTCAGATTCCCGTCAGCATCATATTCATTCTTATAGTTGTAGAGTTGAATATCCATATCACCTAATTTTAGGTGGCTATCCTCATCTGAAATATTCTGGATAAGAGTAACTCCTCGTTTTTGAGCTGCTCTCAAAGCATTATCATAATTGAAAAGATTATCCCATAGTCCCCAGTTTGCTGTGATCCGATCATCTGAATATTTTTTCAAATAAAACTTACCGACCTGATATCGATTGAGTATTTCGTCTGCTCCACCAATATGGTCACTATGAACATGAGTTCCTATAATAAAATCTAATTTTTTTACACCTATTTGATCCAAGTGGCGAATCAATCGATCCTCCAATACTTGATAATTTCTCATGGAAATTCCCCAGCGGCTTGGATAGCGTGGGTCACTCCCATCAGGGAAGTCATAGTCTTCACCCATATCAATCAAAGCATAGTGACCATTGCTTTCCAGAAGGATGGCGTCACTCCCAGATTTTGCTTTAGTATTTATGAAATGGATACGATTGCCCGAACCTGCTGAAATGGTATCTGCATTTACTCCTTGCGATAACTGAATCAGTAATAGAAAGACTGCGAGAACACTATAGCTGACTGATTTTAATAACCATTTATTTTTCACCTTGAAAACTCCTTTATCTTAACAATAAGCAACTTTTACTAATCTAATCAATCCAGTAGTTTTTATCCCCTCCTGGGACTTGTTGCTCAATAGGCGGTGGAGTCATATAGTTTTCTCCAAATTCGTAGACAAGTATTTCATGGTATTTTCTCGGAACCTTGACCACGATGTTTTCATAAGGCATATCAATCAAATCATAGAGCCATTCTTTTTTTATACCATTTGGATAATAAGGGTCATAGATAGTACAAGTAAGATCTGTTGCTTGATCTACACTATACTTCAAAGCAAGGCTCTCTAATTTTTGATTCCATAGCTGTGGGGAAGTTAAGCGGAAAATAGCTGATCCCATATAACGAGGGAGGTTTTTAAGTCCACCATTCTCAGACTTGATCCCTTTAAAATTCAAAGAAGAAAGGCGAATGAAATATTTGTAGAGCTTCATTTTCTTACGGTCACTTTCCTGTGTTACGACACCATCATATGGAAAAATGTCAACGCAAGTTCCCAATACGACCGTTGGGTCTACGAGGTTAGCATCTCGACGAGTCCTTACATCATAGACTCTCATATAACTGTATGGATATCCCTTTGTTTCTCTGAATGAAATCAATTTGTAGTAGGGATGATTTTCATTTTGTAAAACCTTATACAGTTTTTCAAATTCATCACGCGCCAAGGAAATATCTGTATCATCATCCCAAGGGATAAATCCTTTATGGCGTACAGCTCCTAGTAAGGTTCCAAAATCAATAAAGTATTTGATTTGATGTTGTTCACAAAGATCATGTAGATACTTTAAAATATCCAATTCTACTTGCTTGATTTCTTCAAGAGTTAAAGTTCTTTCAGACATAGGTTCTATTCTCCTAAATTTGACTATTTTTTTAAACGTTTCTTAATCCCAATCTCGTCATTTAGACCTTTTAACAATCTTCCATAATTTAAAATCATGATGAGATACTCTTTGTTCAACTGGTGGCAACTGCATATAGTCTCCGTAGTCTGAGGTCAAAATTTCATGATAGTTTTTCGGAATGGTAAATTCCTTACCTTCAAATATTCCAGTAGTAACTTGTTCCAGCCATTCACGTCTCCACACTGGTTTGTTCATATCCTTGTAGATAAGATAATCCACCTGCTCATAATCTGAGACTTTACGGGATTTTGCAAGCTCTTCAATCTGGGCAACGTATTTGTTTGTATTGGTGAAATAGAAAATAATAACTGACACATAACGTAGCAGTGAATTCAGTACACTTTTTGTATTGGTAATGCCTTTGAAGGTGTAGCAACTCAATTGACGTTTCTTTATCAGTTTCGTCATCTTGTTTTTAAATTGTACGTCATCCTCGTAGCCATCTACAGGGAAAATATCTACATAGATTCCCATATTCGAATCGATGCGAACATCTTCTTCTAGCAAGTAAGTATGGTTATCCTGCACTTTCATGAAGGGATAGACATAGTTGAGATTATTTTTATAAGACATAACTTCGTAACGTTCATCACGGTTAGCGATAAGGTAGTCTTGCAATTTTTCATAATCCTCTCGTAACATGCAGATATCCATGTCATCATCCCAAGGGATAAATCCTTGATGGCGAACAGCACCAATTAGACTTCCATATGCTAAGAAATACTTGACTCCAATTTTCTGACAAACTTCATGAATATACTCCATGATTCCAAGTTCCATCTCTTGAATTTCTTTAACATCTGTTACTTCTTGGTACCGAACTCCTTCATCTCGTTTGCAGACTACGAGTCCATAGCCAATCGCTAGCCAGAAGATGATATTAATAAAGTTGGTTGAATACATAATCTGACTTTCAAATAATTGACCAAACAAGATACCAAAGAAAAGAATCATGATCAATTTATCAGTATGTTTCTTGGAAACAATCAAATACGTTAAAAAGCGCTTGATGACATAAGCCAGTACAAGAAGGAAGGATACCAAACCTAGAACTCCCGAACTGACAAATATGGTCACAAAAATGTTATGGAAATTCCCACCAATAAGGGAGTTTTGAATCTCAAATTTACTGAAATATTCTGTGTAGTAATCTGGAACATTTCGTACACCATAACCAAAAATTGGTTTGGCACTTCCCATCTTGATGGCATTTTTCCAGATATAGGTTCTACCACTTGGTGTTGTTTCAATCAGATGGAGCTCACCGTTTTTCTTAGTAACAGACGAATCTGTTTCAGCATAGGATTGTCCTTTGTTTAAATCTAAGACAGTCGCAGTTTCAGATGAGATATAGATTGAAGTTACATAGCTTAATCCAATATTAGTTGCAGTAATCAGCAAACCAGCAACTATAAAAGTGAGGAATCGTTTAACGATACTTCCTCTAGTAGCAAAGAAACTATAGAGTCCAATCATGAGAAGTAAAGAAAGTAAGGCTCCTCGACTTTGCATCATAGCAAAGTAAACGAATTGAATCACATTGTTCAGTTTAAGATAAACAGAATATTTACTTCCTTTATGGATCAAATACATAGCCAAAATAATGCTAATGTATGAAAATATCGCACTAGCATTTGGATTGACAATCCCCCACAGACGGCCATTCATGACACCATAGTAATAAGATTGTTCGCCAATCTTAAATAGGATAAGGACTCTGCTTACCAATAAACCAAACGCAAAAATTGCTGAAGAAAAAGATACAATTTGAACCGTATAGGCAATCCAGTCAAATAATTTTTTAAGTTGCCCTGATTGTAACATGGTAAATAATAAAACATAAGTTACCATGAAGAGGATTTCAATCACATTTCCAATCAGATGTCCAGAGCGATTGAAAATAGCTGATAGCAGATGACTTCCAGCTAAGAGTCCAAATAAGGATAGAAATTTGCGATCTGCTGTGATTTCTTTCCACTTAAACAATAAGGTATAGCAAATATAAAGCACTACAATCGCTGACAATCCCTTGTAGAGGGGATTTGCTATCTTATAAACCAGTGAACTCATACTTAAAATCGAAATGAAAACAAATAGATACGCAATCCATAGTTTTGATTTTTCAAAGTATTCATCCATTTTTGAAAAATTCATTTTCAACTCCTTCTCATGATATTAGTTTTTTAATCCAACAATTTTCTTATATAGCCATGGAGAAATGACAAGTGAAAGGATCGCTACCTTGCGAAAAGTGGTGAAATAAGCATCTTTCCATATTTCGCGTCGATGCTGAACAATCCAAGTCCTCAGCTCGGCTTTCTCCTTTTGATACTCTTCACGTGAAGTAAAGATAATTTTATCGTAAACTGTGATGTACGACCAACATTCTCTGTTTATTAATTCGTATTTCAAATTAGGAAAGGCTTGTGAAACTTGAGCAATTATTTGCTGATAAACTTCTATTGTGTCAAATACATATCGATTAACAGATGTTGTTGCACTTCCCTCACGATGATCATAATAATAAACAGGTTTGTCAATAAAGACGCAACTACATCTTGTCTTTAGTAGCAATTCAGTTAAAAATAAGGCATCTTCAGCTAGGTGATATTTTGTATTAAACTTTTCATCCGCAAGCAGGTCTCTCTTAAACAGTTTTGCAACTGGAAAAAATGACGTTCTGGTAGTCATCAGTAGTTCCTTCATGGTTTCTTCTGTTGACCAGAGTTCTGTTTTTCCAGAATGTGAAGGTATATCAGTTACAATGCCGTTTTTGATATGGTGCAGAGGAGCAATTGCAAAGCCTACATTCACCCCTTCAACTGCACTTGCTAAAGTAGCTAGGTAATCCTGGGTAACGAAATCATCGCTATCAATAAAGGTAACCCAAGAACCCGTCGCTAGCTGAATTCCCATATTTCTAGCATTTGAAACACCAGAATTTTCGATATGATAAACCTTGATATTCTCATACTGAGATGCTAAGTGATCACAGATCTGTCCACTAGAATCAGTAGAACCATCGTTGATTAGGATTAACTCAAAATGGGCATAAGTCTGTTGAAGAATCGACTCCACACATCGCTCCAGATAGGCTTCTACATTGTAGACCGGAACGATAACGCTTATTTTTTCTCCCATCATGCTCCATATTCTCCCTTGTACTCTGTGTAGCTCTTGTCCATGTCTGCTATAATAGCATCATGATGCGGTACTTGCTTGTCTGCTGGTGGCGGTGTCATATAGTCCCCAAAAGCAGTGCTGAGATAGGCATCATAGCCGACTGGGATGGGCATCTCAGTTCCTTCAAATGGCAAGAAAAGATTGTCCTCAAAGGATGCGATTGGGTATTTGTTTCGCATGTAGCCGGGACCTGAGCATAATTCCGTAATTCCATCGCTCTCAGCCAGACCATACTTGGTCATTTCTTTTTCAGCTTTTTTCCAAATGCGATAACGTAGAGATTTTGGAGTCAGGCCGAGTAAGATGCGACTTCCCCATTTCATGACCGCACCATGCTTTTCTGGGATAGTTTGCGCACAAAAGAGTGAATAAATCAGGGCCCAACGAACCTGTTTCTTACGCTCAGCTGGATTTTTAGGATAATAATCCAATGGTAAAACGTCCAAGGCCAAACCGTGTGGCAAATCCAAATCCTTTTGATAAGGCTTGATACAAGTAGTTTCCTTGTCACGAATGGTAATAAAAAGGTTACGGTCTACAAAATCTTTGTTACTCTTTGACAAGAAATAACGCTCGTCTGCATAACGTGGCCACAGTTCTGCTAATTTTTCATAGTCCTTACGTGGCATGAAAAAGTCTAGATCATCATCCCAAGGAATGAAGCCCTTATTACGAAGGGCGCCAATGGCTCCTCCACCACAGAGATAGCACAACAAATCATGTTCTTTACAAAATGCGACGAAATATTCAGCCATTTCCAGACTACGAGCCTGAATCGCTTTCAAATCACTCATGTCTCTCCTCTTCTGTCCAATAACGAGTTATATCGTTTTATTATACCATAAAAAAGCCCTAAAAATCCATCAGATACTAAGAAAAATCAAAGCCTAAACCACTTTTTCACTTGTGATTCAAACTTTGATTTTTTTATAGTATTCTATCTCATTCCCATTTGGGCGAGTTTGGTCTG
>NZ_AJQY01000451.1:0-7591 GCF_000296875.1 Streptococcus sp. GMD1S
ACTATATTCTCCATTATAAATTTTTAAAATCATCTAATCACCTCACTCCATTATACAACAAAAAGGTACACACCTTGCAATTTGGATTACTATTTTTCTGTCTAACTTTTGGGGTACAATTCACCTCTCTTGCTTACACCTATATAAAACTGGAGAAGACCATGATTGTCTTCTCCAGTTTTTAGATGCCATCAACTTACAATAGTTGAAAAAGAAACCAATTTTTAATCATCGACTAATATCTACAAATAGGATGTCATTAGACGCTGAGACTAATCTTCTTTGAGTTTTGCAGTTAATAAAGCTGCTGACAAGGCCAAGGTAACACCTGCCAAGAAAACAGCTGTTTCTGACTGTTTTTCACCAGTTTCTGGCAATCTCTTGTCTTCCTTGGCAACTTGAACTGGTGTTTCTGGGGTCTGAGCTTTTTCTAACGAACTTAGTTTAAACTCTGGTTTTTCTACTGTCGGTGCTGGTTGATTACCTACTGTAGCTAGAATACCACGGTACTCTGGAAGTTTATGTTCTAGAGCCATTACAGCATTAACGCCACCCTTAAATTCAGGTTTCTCAACACTTGGTACTGCTTGATCTCCTACTGTGGCTAGAATTCCTGTGTATTCTGGAACTTCATTTACTGCTGCTTCTACAAAGTTAGCACCTCCTTTGAATTCTGGAACTTCATTGACTGGAGCAGGCTCCTCGCCTTTACTACTTGAAATAGATGCTTTCACTCCTACTTCAACAATGCGATCCTGAGCCTTTCTTTCTTCAGAATGAACAAGACTTCTAGTAGTACCCAAAACTTGAATATAGTCAACTTTTTCTCCATCTTGTCCTTCAGAAACGATACGACGTTGACCTTGAGCAAGTTCAGGGTTTTCACGAATAACTTCTTTAAACGGAAGCGGAGTCTTTTCAATTTCCAAACTTGGAGTTTCTGCTACTAAGTTCTTAACGCCTTCTGTTGGTGTTGTTTGGAAGGTAGACTTAAAGTGTAAACGATATTCTTTCACCAGATTTCCATCTTTGGAAACAAGACGAACCAGTGTTGGAAGATTGGCATTTCCAGAATCCACAACTGTAACTACTCCATGTCCACTAGTTGTTGCAGTGACTTTTGGTTTTGAACCCATTGTTGTTAGAGTGTAATCTGTCACATTTGGATCAAAGTTTTCCAATGCTTTTCCGTCAATCGAAATAGTCGCTGATGGTGCTTCCACTTCTGCTCCCTTGCCTGCAGAGTAGGCTGTAAATTCTACAAGTGCAAGACCATTGGTAGTAGCCTTACGAGTCATGCGAGCACGAATTGCTGTCGTTTGAACCGGATCAAAATTAAACTCGATTGGTTTACCAGCTACTAATTCTCCAGAAGCTTTGTAAGGAATAGGTGCCCAATTTTCTGCCTTGTTGAATGGATGGTCAGCATTTTCTTCATAACGAGAAATCGTACTTGGTTCTGTAAAGGCAGGGCCAATATATCTTTCTAGAACCATTTTCTCTGGGGCATCTGTTCCACTATCTTTAAAGAACTGAATAGCTACTTTTCCAATAGATTGGGTGGCAATTTTACCGTCCTTCTTAAAGAGTAGTCCGACAGAAGTTTCTTCATTTTTCGGAGTACGAGACCAGTTTGTCCAACGTCCATCTTCATTGTATTTTCCATCATTGATATAGAAAATTCGATCATGTGAAGCTGCTTGTGTATCGTTCGTTGTCGAAGCAAAGGCTTTAGAATCCGTTTCATTGTTGCTTGGATTTTCTGAAATGACTTGATTTCCTTTAGAAACAACTGTCACCTGCATTTTAGTCGTTAGATTTGTACCAATGACATGACCGGTAATTTCAAATGTTCCCTCATGCTCTGTTGCATGTTCAGGAATAGCATCCCATTTCACTGCCAGTTTATCTGTAGTCCAAGTAGTTGAAGTTGGGTAATAAACAGTGACTTCTGAAGGAAGTTGAAGAGCATCTCCAACATTCAAGATTTTAGCACTGTTTTCTGCAGCAAGAGGTTGACTAGTTTCTCTCTCATCATTGCGGAAAATTCGATATTCTTTCAACACCGTACCATCTTCTGCTTTCAAGATGAGACGTGTTGCACCTTTTGGACTTGTTGCAGGAACAACTGTTACCAAACCATTATTGCTAGCTGTTGCTGTGATTTCTTTGCTAGATTGAGGAATATAGTAATCTGTCTTAGATGGATTAAAATGTTCAAGATCCTTGCCATCTACCTTGATAGAAATCTCTGAACTTGTTTCACTTAAGACCTTGTTTCCAAGCACAGTTAGCTCTGTCAGACCAACACCTGATGTTCCATCTGCTTTCTTCATTCGAATACGAACAGCGTAGGTTTCGACCTTGTCAAATGTGAAGTGATTGGTTTGAGTTGCAGACAGCTGACTTGGAGCATGTAAGTTTTCAACTGCTTTCCAATTGTCTGGATTATTAAATGGATGATTGCTATCTCGTTGCGCATGACTGACATCACTTGGTAAATCTGGAATTTCTTTACCTACATAATATTCAACTACATATTCTTTTGGAAGACCAATTGCTCCATCAGTATAGAAATCAACCGACAAATTGTTGACAAAACGCTTCGTCAAGTCTCCTGAATTACCAAATAAGATAGAAGCCCAGTCATTATCAGTATTTGTTCTCCAAGTAGTCCATCTATTTTTAGCATCTGATGGCGTTCTTGATACAGTCAAATCGTTCAAGGTGTTGGCTGTGTCATCTCCTCCTGTATTGGATACAATGGCAGCTGGTAATTGTGAACCTGTCCATTGTTTAGAGATATTATTTCCAGCAACCACTTGACTAGATACTCGAACATGAGCTTTAGTTGTCAGATTGCTACCTACTAAACGACCATTGATTTCATAGACCCCTTCAGTTTGACTAAAGTTGGCTGGAACCTGATCCCAAACAACATCTTTGTAGATAGTTGTTCCGTTAGAATGGTAAGCCCGGACATTGGCTGGCAATTGAACCGTCTCACCCTTAGGTACTGTGAGACTGATTTCCTCTGCAACTTGCAATCCTTCAACCGTTACAGTCGCTTGAGCTTCAATATCTGTGCCTTCCACATGTCCTTTAAGCGTAAAGCTATGATAGTGCCCCAACTCTTTTTCATCTACCTTATCCCAAGCTACAGATACTTTGCGTGGCAAGCCCTTATCAAATTCTGCTCCAACTTCTTTAGGTAGATTCGGTTGCTGATTGATATCTGTAGAAACAGACACAGGATGAAGTTTCACAATCTTCTTGCTGACTTTATTTTCTTTAATCACCACTTCAGTGGTTACAGATTCTGTTTTCTCTGTTTGATTATCGATTCGAGGTGTCAAAGTCACTCTTCCCTTAGTATAGAGCAATAGATTCTGACCATTCACCTCAAGATGTCCCCCATCAGATGATTTAGCTTCTAAGTGAATATCTGAAGCCGAAAACTCTGTTTGTGAACCATCCTCATAACGACCAATGACGTGATAAGTTAATACTTGATCTTCAGTGGCAGTTTCTTTTCCTTCTACAACCACTTCCAAACGTTTCAAAGCAGGAGCTTCCTTCACAAACTGAATTAAGTAAGTTTGAACCAAGTCACCCTTTTGGTCACTCAAGAAGAGAGAAGCCTGATAACCATTATCAGCAGAAGCTTGCTGAACAGTTACTTGATATCCGGTAGTCTGAGCTCCAACACTTGGAATAGTTGCAGTGTAAGGAAGGGATACACGGTAATAGGTCTTGCCAGACTCAAAATTCTCAAGAGCTTTATCCCCAACAGTAAGTCCTGTAATGCTACTTGTTGTTTCCTTACTACTTGCGATAAAGGTTGCAGTCACTTCACGGTCGTCATCTACCAATTTACCAGTAGCCTCCGTACGTCCACCTTCCTTGTTCAAAGCAGCAGGGTCTTTCAAGGTCCAAGAAACAACATCAGTATCAATCAAGCTACCATCTGTCAGAACAGCTGTGACCGTTTTATCCAAATCAGCCGCATTCGTTCCAACTGGGACTGTAGCAACTTTTGGTAACCATCTATCTAAAGCAATCACTTTAACAAGTGCCTCAGCTTTAGTTTCTAAACCTTCTACACGTCCAGATACTTTTTTCTCACCTGCGCTTGTAAGCAAGTCAGATGGCATTTCCCAAGTTACAGTCTTTTCCTCAACACTACCGTCACTATAAATAGCTGTTACTGTTTGAGGTAATTCAGGATTTGTCGTCACATCAGTTGTTGCTTTTACAGGAGCAAAGGCTACAAAGTGACGATTTTCTTTCTTACCAGACACCGTTGCGACCGTTGCGCTATCAGATGTCAAACCAGCAGAATCTGCATAAAGAGTAAATTTACCTTCTTTTTCTGTTGATTTTACAATGACAACTCCTCTACCATTGAAAGCACGTCTTTGCCATGTTCCATCTGCTTGAGCTTTGTAGCGCTCACGACTAGCTTGTTCTCCATTATCCACACCAACAATCTGTCCCTGACCATGAAGATTGAAATGAACAAGATTATTCGCTGTCGGAACCACATTCCCTTCGCTATCAACAATTTCGTAATGGATGTAGGATAGGTCTTTTCCATCTGCAGTGATAACATGCTCTTCTTTAGTCAGACGAACCCTTGCTGGCTCCCCAGCAGTTGTCACACTATCACGCGCAATTTCGTTGCCTTTTTCATCTCGAGCAATCGCAGTCAGTGTGCCTGGTTTGTATTTTACAAGCCACTCAAGATACAATTCACTTGGTTTAGCCCCCTCATGATATGGACGTCCATCTTCTGTCGTTTTCTTAGTAAATTCCTTTTTACCAAGTGACTCTCCATTTAAGAACAATTCGACGCTTGCAGCATTTGAGAAGGTACGAACCGGAACCTTTCCATCAACCAGCATCTTACGATCCTTAAGGGTCTCTTCAGTCCAGTTCCAATGTGGTAAAATGCGAACAGTTGGCTTTTCTTTAGCACTATACCATTCACTACGGTAAAGGTAAAAATCATTCTTCGGTAAACCAGCCGTATCGATGATACCAAAGTAAGAACTTTTTACAGGTGTATTATCTTGGTTATGCCATGGAGTTGGTTCACCGATGTAGTCAATTCCTGTCCAGATAAATTGTCCAGCATAGCCAGCACGATCACGGTCAAAAGTCCATGATTCAGTAGCTGTTCTTCCCCATCCAACACGGTCATTACCATAGTCAGATTGTTCATAGTGACGATTTGGACGGTTATCATGTCCAAGGATTTGAGCAGGATTGTAATAAGAATCACGCGTTCTAGTAGCTGAAGAAGTTTCAGAACCATAAATGAGCCAGTCTGGATGAGCACTACGAACCGCATCATAAAAACGTTCACCATAGTTCATCCCCACAGCATCCATGATTTCTGCAAGTTTCAAAAAATCACCTGTCGCTGCACGACTAAATTTGTTTTCACCCATGGTGACATAACGTTCAGTATCAATCGCTTTGATAACTGCCTTCAGACGCTTAGCAGTTTCGATAGAACGAGGACTACCATTTGCCTCTTCTACCTCATTTCCAAGAGACCACATGACGATAGACGGATTGTTCTTATCACGTTCTACCATTGTTCTAAGATCAAAATCAGACCACTTCTCACCCTTTTTAGCTTCAGGATGGGTTGCATCTTGATCAAAGAACCGTCCATAGTCGTAAGTCTTCTTGCCACCATACCAGGTATCAAAGGCTTCCTCTTGAACCAAAAGACCTAAACTAGCCGCAGCATCAAGCAACTGAGGACTAGCTGGATTGTGGGTTGTTCGAATAGAGTTAACCCCCATATCTTTCAAGAGTTTTAATTTACGATAAGTAGCCTTATAATTCTCTTCTGCACCCAAGGCTCCATTGTCATGGTGAATACTTACTCCGTGGAATTTCATGCGTTCACCATTCAGAGAGAAACCATCCTTAGCAGTCCAATTAAAATAGCGGTAACCAAATGTATCTTCTGTTACATCAACTAGTTGACCTTCTTTATAAACCTTTGTTTTCAGCACATACAGTTGAGGATGATAACTTTTTGTCGTCCAAAGAGTTGGTTTATTAACTAGGATTGTTTGTCTGAAATCTGCAACTTCATTTTCTGCTAAATTCTTCGTTTCAGAGCGCACTAATTCTGAAACAACCTTACCTTCCTTAGTAAAAATTTGTTGTTCCACAAAGACTTTAGCAGCCTTCTTATCCGTATTTTTAATCTTACTTTGAACCTGTGTTTCAACATTCCCTTCTTTTTGCTCAGCAAGTTTTGGAGTAGTGATATGATTACCATTTTCGGCAACATGGACTTTATCACGATAACTAAGGGTTACATCACGATAAATCCCACTTCCTGAATACCAACGACTGCTTGGTTGCTTATTGGTCACTTGAACAGTAATTGAATTTTCACTACCATCCTTGTTTAAAAATTCTGTAATATCATATGAAAAATGATTATAGCCACTTGGATAATGTCCTACAAATTTACCATTTACATAGACCTTTGAATCCATGTAAACCCCATCAAAATTGATACGAACATCCTTATTCTTGTCTGCTTCATTTAATGTGAAAGTCTTACGATACCAAGCTGTTCCACCATTTAACTGGCCACCTTCATTACGTGCGGGAGACTTGTGATCGAAGTCAAAATAAATACTCCAATCATGAGGAAGATTCAATTTAGACCAATCATGAACATCCACATCTTTTTTTGAAAAATCTCCTTGGGCATTTAGTTTAAAATACCAATCTTTATTAAAATCTTGTTTTCGCTCCGATAATAGCTGCTTCTCTTTTTCAACATCCGCTTTACTTGGCTCTTTAGAAAGCGCTTGCGTTTTTTCAGAAGAAGGTTTGCTCTCTGTATCTGCTTTTACCTGGTCGTTTCCGGAAGTTTTTTTAGAATCCTCTTTCAGTTCTGTTCCAGCTGTTGCTGCAGATTCAATAGGCTTTGGATTTGTCTCTTCAGGTTTCTGTTTGTTCTCAGCTTTGTTTCCTTCTTCTTTGTTTGGAGTTTCCACTTTAGGTCTAGCCAATTCATGACTACCCTCATTAGCAGGTCTAGTAGGTTCCGTATCCTTAGTCACTTTGTCTTCTGTCGAATCAGCTTTTGGTTTTACAAACTCACGCCCACCATTCTCATCAGCCTTTGCGATTGCAGCTGCCACATCATCGGGAAGCTTATCTAAAGGCTGAGCTTGATGAACAGTTGTTTCTTCTGTTTGAGTATTGGATGAAGCCACCTCCTCAGCTTGTACAGCTGAAATACCAAATATACTGGCCCCAATCATTACAGATGCTGCACCTATTGCAAATTTACGAATGCTATAATGACAACGTTTATCAAAAAGTCTTTTGTTCATTAAAATCCTCATTTCTTTTTCTTGATACAAAGTAAGCGTTTACTTTATTTTAAAAAATAACCTCCTTCTGAATACACAAACAAGTACCAAGTTCGATAATATATTTTATATATTAAATATATCAAAATACACCTAAAATTGCAATCACTTTCATCGTTTTTCCTCAACTATCCTTTATCTGATTGTTTTAAAACAACTTGATAGACTTTCTT
>NZ_AJQY01000452.1:0-4780 GCF_000296875.1 Streptococcus sp. GMD1S
TGATTATTTGTCTCTTGTAGCTACTTCCCCTAACTTCTTTAACTCATATTTCTCGTTTTAGATTTCTTTAAGGTTTTTATTATATGATGTAGAACTCTGTAATTGAAAACATTAGGTAAACAAACAGAGAATAATGTTCGTAAAAAAGGAGAAAAATTATGAAAAAAACACTATCACTTCTCTATTTCAGCTGGATATTTCTACTTTTGTCAGGATGTTCTTCAACAACAGAAGCTGAAACTAGCATTGAAAATGATACGGATAAGACTTTAGTTGTTTATTCGCCTAACCCTGAAGATCTTATTGAAGAAACAATCCCAGCTTTCGAAGAAAAATATGGTATCAAGGTTGATTTAGTCCAAGCTAGTACTGGTGAATTATTCAAGAAAGCTGAGGCTGAGAAAGAAGCTCCTGTAGCCGATGTCATTTTCGGAGGTTCCTACGCACTCTTCTCTTCTAACGAAAAGCTCTTTGAGCCGTATACTTCCCAAGAAAACGACCACATTATCCCTGAATATCAAAATAAAACCGGATTCTACACCCCTTATACACTTGACGTCAGTGTCATCATTGCCAATTCAGCTCTTACAAAAGACATTAAAATTGAAGGCTACAATGATTTACTCAATCCCAAATTAAAAGGAAAAATCGCTACTGCTGATCCAAGTAATTCTTCTAGTGCCTTTGCTCAATTAACAAACATGCTTGTGGATCAAGGGGGCTATGAAAATGAGCAAGCTTGGACATATGTGAAAAATCTATTTAGCTTAGTAGATGGGAAAATTGCTTCTAGTTCTTCAAATGTCTACAAATCAGTCGCTGACGGAGAAATGGCTGTCGGACTCACCTATGAAGATCCTGCATTGAAACTCTTAAACGATGGCGTTGATGTAAAAGTCATTTATCCAAAAGAAGGAACCGTCTTTTTGCCTGGTAACGCAGCTATTATCAAAAATGCCAAACACATGGAAAACGCTAAAAAATTTATCGATTTCCTTCTTTCTCAAGACATTCAGGATAAACTAGGAACTGAAACAACCATTAGACCCATTCGAAAAAATGCTAAAATCAATAAAAATATGAAAGCAATGACAGAAATCAATATCGCTACTGAAGATTCAGATTATGTCATCCAAAATAAATCAGCTATTCTTAAAAAGTACAATGATATTTTCACTAATATTCAATCGAAACAGTAAAAGAGGTTCACTATGAGTGAGATCAAAATTATTAACGCAAAAAAAATCTACCACGACATTCCTGTCATTGAGAATTTAAACGTTACGATTCCAAAAGGAAGTCTTTTCACCATTCTTGGACCTTCAGGTTGTGGAAAAACGACCCTTCTTCGAATGATTGCAGGCTTCAACAGTATTGAAGGCGGAGAATTTTACTTCGATGATACTAAAATAAATAATATAGAACCCAGCAAACGCAACATCGGCATGGTTTTCCAAAACTACGCTATTTTCCCACATTTGACTGTCCGAGATAATGTTGCTTTTGGTCTTAAACAAAAAAAG
Source organism: Streptococcus sp. GMD1S (assembly GCF_000296875.1). Classification (GTDB taxonomy): domain Bacteria; phylum Bacillota; class Bacilli; order Lactobacillales; family Streptococcaceae; genus Streptococcus. The sequence goes on from NZ_AJQY01000452.1 coordinate 1,524, forward strand.
GTTCCAAAAGATGAATTAGTTCAACAAACTAATAAATATCTGGAACTAATGCAAATTAATCAATACGCAGATCGAAAGCCCGATAAACTCAGTGGTGGACAACAACAACGTGTCGCCTTAGCACGTGCATTAGCTGTTAATCCAAGTGTTCTCCTCATGGACGAGCCACTTAGTAACCTGGATGCGAAACTTCGCTTAGATATGCGCCAAGTTATTCGAGAAATTCAACACGAAGTGGGAATTACAACTGTATATGTGACCCACGATCAAGAAGAAGCGATGGCTATTTCAGACCAGATTGCCGTTATGAAAGATGGGATCATCCAACAAGTCGGACGACCAAAAGAACTCTATCATAAACCAGCTAATGAGTTTGTGGCAACCTTTATTGGACGCACAAATCTCATCCCAGCCAAACTACAAAAAAAGAGCGACAGTGCTTATATCGTCTTCTCAGATGGCTATGCCCTCCCTATGCCAGCTCTTGATCAAGCTAAGGAACAAGCTGTTCTTGTGAGTATCCGTCCCGAAGAGTTTATCAAAGATGAATCTGGAGATATTGAAGGAATCATTTCCGATAGTGTTTATCTTGGACTCACCACTGAATATTTTGTAGAGACTGCATTTTCTTCAAAAATACAGGTCAGCGAAGAATCAACTTTTGAAGAAGATCTTCAAAAAGGGGATCGAATTCGTCTACGAATCAATACTCAAAAGTTAAATGTCTTTTCTGCAGATGGTTCCCAAAATCTTATTACAGGAGTTGGCTATGAAAGGTAAAAAACTAAATATTTGGACAGCCTCCTCATTCTTCATCTTTCTTACCTATCTTATTTTTCTTGTTTATCCAATTATTATTGTACTCAAGCAAGCACTCATACATGAAGGTCAATTCTCACTCGCTAATTTTGAAGATTTCTTTAGTAAATCCTATTACTCTGAGACACTAGTAAACAGTTTTAACGTCTCCATTACTTCTACTGTAACTTCCCTAGTTTTAGGGACTTTATTAGCTTACCTCTTTTCTATATATGACTTCAAAGGAAAGAAATTTTTACAGATATTGATTATCATAGCATCCATGTCAGCTCCCTTTGTAGGTGCCTATTCTTGGATTCTACTTCTTGGTAGAAACGGAGTTATTACAAAATTTCTAACCAACACACTCCATTTGCCTGCTTTTGATATTTATGGCTTCAAAGGAATTGTACTTGTGTTTACACTTCAGCTATTCCCATTAGTTTTTCTATACGTGGCTGGAGCAATGAAAAGGATTGACCATTCCCTTCTTGAAGCCGCTGAAAGTATGGGGGTAATCGGATTCAAACGTATGGTAACAGTTGTTTTGCCTCTTTTAGTTCCAACTTTACTTGCTGCTACGCTACTTGTATTTATGAGAGCATTCTCCGACTTCGGAACTCCTATGTTAATTGGTGAAGGATATCGGACTTTCCCTGTTTTAATTTATAATCAATTCATTAGTGAGGTTGGCGGAAATTCTGCATTTGCATCTGCTTTAGCAATCATGGCGATTATCATTGCTTTAACAATCTTCCTCATCCAAAAATATATTTCAAATCGCTATAGTTTCAGCATGAATTCGCTCCATCCAATTGAGCCGAAAAAAACTACAAAAGGAAAAATGGCTGCTATTTATGCAACAGTCTACGGAATTATCTTGTTCTCTGTTCTACCTCAAGTCTACTTGATTTATACCTCTTTCCTAAAAACATCAGGTATGGTATTTGTCAAAGGCTATTCTCTAAATAGTTACAAAATTGCCTTCAATCGTATGGGATCTGCTATTTTTAATACGATTCGCATTCCTTTGATTGCTTTAATTCTTGTTGTTTTATTTGCAACGGTTATCTCCTACCTAGCTGTTAGAAAACGAAATTTGTTTACAAACTTAATTGATAGCCTTAGTATGGTACCTTATATTGTGCCAGGAACTGTTCTAGGTATTGCCTTCATTTCTTCATTCAATACTGGTCTTTTTGGAAGCGGATTTCTGATGATTACAGGAACAGCCTTTATATTGATTATCTCCTTATCTGTCCGAAGACTCCCTTATACAATCCGCTCATCTGTTGCTAGCTTGCAACAAATAACACCTAGCATTGAAGAAGCCGCTGAGAGTTTAGGAAGTAGCCGTCTCAATACTTTCAGTAAAATCACTGTTCCAATGATGTTACCCGGTATTATTTCTGGATCTATTCTATCATGGGTAACAATGATTTCAGAACTCTCTACTTCTATCCTGCTATATAATTCCAAAACAAAAACTATGACCGTAGCAATCTATACAGAGGTTCTCAGAGGAAATTATGGTGTAGCCGCAGCTTTATCCACGATTTTATCTATCCTAACAGTCGCTTCCTTACTATTATTCATGAAAATCTCTAAAAGCAATAACATTACACTCTAATTTTTCCCTATCAAAAACAGCCGAAAGGATGATCCTAGGCTGTTTTTCTAATCTCTTATCACAATACATGACCCGAAGTTCTGATGAACGTATTTACTGATTAAATAGAATTTTCTTCCATCTTCTCACGTCCCAGTTCCCGATAGCTACGGTCACCGACGATTTCAACAGTAAACTGACCGTTCTCGTATTCTAGAATGGTCACACTACCATTATCTAGACCATGCGGATGCATGCCATTAATGAGATAAACCATCGTACCAATGGTCATCCCGTGGCTAACAACCAAGGCATTGCCACCACCTTGTTCTTCCATTTCTTTGGCAATCGTTTCAAAACCTTCTCTAATTCGGCCACTAAGTTTTTCCCAACCTTCAGCCCAACCAGCAGTATCAACCTCTACCAAACCTTCAGCTAGCTCTGCATAGGATAACTGATGAACATGATCCACCTTGAAAACACGAGGAATGACCCCCATAAAGAGGTCTCCATCATAGGCCCCATCAAAACTACCAAAGCACCACTCACGGATTCGCTTATCCATGCGGTAAGGGATTTTCCCTTGTAAACCCAGTTCTTCTAGGATAATTCCCATGGTCTGAATGGTACGCCCTGAATCACTGGAATAAGCTCGGTCAAACTGCAAACCAGACTCTCTCAAGCCAATTCCCAACTCATGAATTCCCAACTCACCTTCTGCAGTTAGAGGCGTATCACTCCATCCTTGAGCACGTCCAATCGTGTTAAACATGGTTTTCCCATGACGGACTAAGTACAATCTTACTTTAGACATTTTCTATCCTCCATTTTCTTCTATTATATCATGGAT
>NZ_AJQY01000453.1:0-2236 GCF_000296875.1 Streptococcus sp. GMD1S
AAGGAAAAAACAGGGGTTTGGACGGGCGCTTATGCCATCAACCCTGTCAATGGCAAAGAAATCCCAATCTGGATTGCCGACTATGTTCTTGCTAGCTATGGTACAGGTGCGGTAATGGCTGTTCCTGCCCACGACCAACGTGACTGGGAATTTGCCAAACAATTTGACCTTCCAATCGTAGAAGTGCTTGAAGGTGGAAATGTAGCAGACGCTGCCTACACAGAAGATGGTCTTCATGTCAATTCAGACTTCCTTGATGGACTGAACAAAGAAGACGCTATTGCTAAGATTGTGGCTTGGTTGGAAGAGAAAGGTTGCGGTCAAGAGAAGGTTACCTACCGTCTCCGCGACTGGCTCTTTAGCCGTCAACGTTACTGGGGTGAGCCAATCCCAATCATTCATTGGGAAGATGGGACTTCAACAGCTGTTCCTGAAAGTGAATTGCCACTTGTCTTGCCAGTCACCAAGGATATCCGCCCTTCAGGTACTGGGGAAAGCCCATTGGCTAACTTGACCGACTGGCTTGAAGTGACGCGTGAAGATGGTGTTAAAGGTCGTCGTGAAACCAACACCATGCCACAATGGGCTGGTTCAAGTTGGTACTACCTCCGCTATATCGATCCACACAATACTGAGAAATTGGCTGATGAGGACCTCCTCAAACAATGGTTGCCAGTAGATATCTACGTAGGTGGTGCGGAGCATGCCGTTCTTCACTTGCTTTACGCTCGTTTCTGGCACAAATTCCTCTATGACCTCGGTGTTGTTCCAACTAAAGAACCATTCCAAAAACTCTTTAACCAAGGGATGATTTTGGGAACAAGCTACCGTGACCACCGTGGAGCTCTTGTAGCGACTGACAAGGTTGAAAAACGTGACGGTTCTTTCTTCCATGTGGAAACAGGAGAAGAACTGGAGCAAGCACCTGCTAAGATGTCTAAATCGCTCAAGAACGTTGTTAACCCAGACGATGTGGTGGAACAATATGGTGCCGATACCCTTCGTGTTTATGAAATGTTCATGGGGCCACTCGATGCTTCCATCGCTTGGTCAGAAGAAGGTCTGGAAGGAAGCCGTAAATTCCTTGACCGTGTTTACCGTTTGATCACAAGTAAAGAAATTGTTGCGGAAAACAATGGTGCTCTTGACAAGGTTTACAATGAAACCGTTAAAGCTGTAACTGAGCAAATCGAATCCATGAAATTCAACACAGCTATTGCCCAACTCATGGTCTTTGTCAACGCTGCTAACAAGGAAGACAAACTCTATGTGGACTACGCCAAAGGCTTTATCCAATTGATTGCCCCATTTGCACCTCACTTGGCAGAAGAACTTTGGCAAACAGTTACAGCAACAGGTGAATCCATCTCTTACGTGGCTTGGCCAACTTGGGACGAAAGTAAATTGGTTGAAGACGAAATCGAAATCGTCATCCAAATCAAAGGAAAAGTCCGTGCCAAACTCATGGTCGCTAAAGACCTGTCACGCGAAGAATTGCAAGAAATTGCTCTGGCTGACGAAAAAGTCAAAGCGGACATTGACGGCAAGGAAATCGTGAAGGTGATTAGTGTACCAAATAAATTGGTTAATATTGTTGTGAAATAACGAGTTTATTAGCTCTATCTGCCACCTTCAATAGTACACTGGACTATTGAAGCCAACCAAACTTGTTAATATCGTTATTAAATAAGAAATGAATCCTTCAGAGTAGAATCTGAAGGATTTTTTGAATTTTTTCATGAAAGTATGATATACTATGTGCAATTATAAAGTTTGAAAAGTGAATCAAGGAGAAAACGATGCCAGTAAACGAATATGGTCAGATGATTGGTGAGTCAATGGAAGGTTATACTCCAGGAGAATTGCCTTCCATTGATTTCTTAGAAGGGCGCTACGCTCGGATAGAGGCTCTTTCGGTGGAAAAGCATGCGGAGGATTTATTAGCTGTTTATGGTCCAGATACTCCTCGGGAGATGTGGACCTACCTCTTTCAGGAGCCGGTGGCAGATATGGAGGAACTGGTTACCGTCTTAAATCAGATGTTGGCTCGTAAGGACCGTTTTTACTATGCGATTATAGACAAGGCAACTGGTAAGGCTTTGGGGACTTTTTCTCTCATGCGTATTGACCAGAATAACCGAGTAATAGAAGTGGGTGCCGTCACTTTTTCTCCAGAATTAAGGGGAACACGTATAGGGACAGAGGCTCAATATCTCCTAGCTCGCTATGTTTTTGA
>NZ_AJQY01000454.1:0-1827 GCF_000296875.1 Streptococcus sp. GMD1S
TTCTATGGAGAAGACATTGCCGAATTAAGCCAACTTGCTAGTCAAATGTTCCCAATCGGCCACGTTTATTACTTCAAGAAAACAGCTGACGAGGACCAATTTGAAGACCTAGTCAAGAAGGTTAAGGAAAGCCTTGGAGCCAATGACCAAATTTTGCTTAAAGGCTCTAACTCCATGAATCTAGCCAAGTTGGTAGAAAGTTTAGAAAATGAATGCAAGTGATTTTGCCAAGTATCTGCAAAGAATGCTGGCCATTACGGATACTGGATTAACCTTTACAAAAGATCCTTTCGACCGTGAGCGTTACGAGGACTTGTGAAGTCTGTTATCTGAAATGTTGAATCAGGTATCAGACCTCGATGCAGAAGAAGTGGCAGAAGTCTTGAAACCAACGTCCGCTTATGCAACTCCTCTGATGGACGTCCGTGCTTGGATTGTTGAGGATGAAAAAGTATGTTTAGTTAGAGGAAAAGGAGAGGATAGTTGGGCTTTGCCAGGTGGTTTTGGTGAAGTTGGCTATTCTCCAACCGAAAATATTCTTAAAGAAATTGAAGAAGAAACCGGCTTTACAGCAAAAGCTGAAAGGTTACTTGCAGTTTTTGATACCAATCGTTTCCAACTACAGAGCAAACAATATGCAAAGTTTGTCTTTGAATGTAAGCTTCTTGATGGACAATTTCAAGAGAATCAAGAAATTGCTGAGCTTCAATTTTTTGCCATTGACCAATTGCCAGTCTTATCTGAAAAACGCATCACCAAGGAGCAAATGGAGATTCTTTGGCAGATTCATCAAGGACAAAGAGACCAATATCTTGACTGAGAAGATTATTATCGTATTTCTGAATTCATTTTTTTCTATTGGCATGGTATAATATGTGAGAAGATTTTGAAATATAATGAGGAATATTAAATGAATTTATGGGATATTTTCTTTACAACGCAAGCGACAGAACCACCTCAATTTGACCTTGTCTGGTATGTAAGTTTATTTTCGTTATTAGCGTTGACCTTCTACACTTCTTATCGCTATTACGATAAAAAAGTCTATCAACGTTTTTTCCAAATTTTACAAGCTGTCCAGTTGATTCTTCTCTATAGTTGGTACTGGGGAAATCACATGCCGATGTCAGAAAGTTTACCATTTTATCATTGTCGTATAGCGATGTTTGTAGTGCTGTTACTTCCTGGTAAGTCAATGTATAAGCAATATTTTTCTCTACTTGGAATTTTTGGAACGCTGGCAGCTTTTGTTTATCCAGTACCAGATGCCTATCCTTTTCCCCACATAGCCATCCTGTCTTTCATTTTTGGTCACCTAGCTCTTCTAGGAAATTCTTTGGTTTATTTATTTAGACAGTATGACTCTAGATTATTGGATGTTAAGCGGATTGTTTTATTAACCTTTTCACTTAATGCTCTGATTTTTGTGGTTAATTTAGTGACTGGAGGAGATTATGGATTCTTGACAAAGCCACCATTGGTTGGTGATCATGGCTTAGTGGCCAATTACCTGATTGTGTCGCTGGTATTAGCTACAGCTATTAGTTTGACCAAGAAAGTATTAGAAGTTTTTTTAGAGCAAAAAGCAGAAAAAATACTTGTGAAGAAAGCTTAAGTATAAGCTTTCTTTTTTTGTAAAAAAAGATACTTTTTTAAAGTAAGGCTGTTAAGATAAAAAAATAGAAATAAAAAGTGAAAAATGACTAGGAAATTTATCAAAATCTAAGCACGATTGGATTTTTTGTGTTATAATATTCTTTGAATAGCTATACCCAAACATAGTTATTAAATAGAAGTGAGAAACTTGGAAGACAGAGAGGATGCGAT
>NZ_AJQY01000455.1:0-1099 GCF_000296875.1 Streptococcus sp. GMD1S
TGCTGGATTCCAATAGCTTCTAGTTCTTGTCTTGCAAAATGAACCAGTTCTTTGTCACTATAGTCTACATCGATAATGAAAAAGTATTCTCCCAAGGCTGTTTTAAGGGGGCGACTTTCAATCTTTGTTAAGTCAATCCCTCTCCAAGCAAAGGTCGAAAGTGCCTTGTAAAGAGCACCAGGTAGGTTGTCTGGTAAGGTCAAGGCCAAACTCATTTTTTCAGCTTGTGAGTTCAAAGGAATCTTCGGTATCTCTGCCCCTAACACCCAAAAACGTGTGAAATTGGCTTCCATTTCCTGAATATCCTCTGCAATCAATTCCAAGCCATATTCTTCAGCTGAACTTTTAGGAGCAATAGCTGCATAAGGCTGATCTGGATGTTCTGAAATAAAGCGAGCTGCATAGGCGGTACTGGCGGTTACCTCGATTTGAGCCTCTGGATAGTGTTCATCGATGAATTTTTTTCCCTGAGCCAAAGCCTGAGGATGGGAAAAAATCTTCTCAATCTTAGTATGACCAGGAACTGCCATCAACTGCTGGTGAATGGGTTGAACGATTTCTGCCACTGCTTGGATGCGAGCCTGGTGAAAAAGGTAATCCAAACTTTCATGGACACTACCTTCAATGGAGTTTTCAACTGGTACCACAGAATAGTCCACCAAGCCCTGTTCATAGGCCTTGATAACATCTGTGATATTGGCAAAGGCATGCAATTCCTCTTTGGGAAAGGCTGTCTGCACAACATGATGCGAAAAAGATCCCTTGGGACCTAGATAGGCAATTTTCATCTCAGTTCCTCTATAATTTCCTCTGGGCTTAACTTGGTCACATCTAGAATCCGACTGGCTACTTCCTCATACCAAGCTTGTCTTTCATGGAAAATAGCTACCAGTTCTTCCTTGCTTTTGTTAAGAAAAAGTGGACGCTGATTGTCCTTATCAGCTGCGATACGTTGGTAGAGGGTTTCAAAATCTGCTTTTAGGTAGATGTTATCAGGATTGGTTTTGAGCAAGTCACGATTTCTCTGAGAAATGACAACTCCTCCGCCAGTTGACACAACTCGGTCCGTTTTTAGTAAGTCAGCTAGGACTTCTGACTC
>NZ_AJQY01000456.1:0-1058 GCF_000296875.1 Streptococcus sp. GMD1S
CTGATTCTTCGTCTAAGTTCCCAACCAGATAATCAACGGACACATTTAAAACTTGTGCAATTTTAACGAGATTCTCCTGTGTTGGTTTTTTTACTCCACGTTCCCATGAAGCGTAAGCAGGTTGCGAAATTCCCAGTTTTTCGGCAACTTCAACTTGAGTAAAGCTTGCCTTTTTTCTTAGTTCTTTTAAGCGTTCCGAAAAGTCCATTTTTAAGCCTCTAAAAATTTTAAAAATTTTTCCAAAAACCTCTTGACAAATATAACCAATGGTTATATAATATAAATATAGCCGATAGTTATATTGGTTTTAAAAATAATAATGCTAACTTCTAGCATCACGATCTTTGAAAATTAAATAAAAAGTGCGTCTGACAACCAGAGGACTGATTGCCAAAACTACACTAAACTTCGTACCTTTATTGTAAACGTTTTGGAAAGAAAAGTCAAGTCTGTTTGATGGTTGAAGTGAAGATTTAAAACATTTTTGTGGACTTCCACGCATTTCGGACTTTCGCACTTTTCCGAATAGTAAAGTGAACTGGCTTCGCCAAAAGGCGTAAGAGAATCTTAAGGGTATGACAATGACTACCTGATGAGATTGGCTGGGAAAGCGATGGTAATTCATGCAATGCACCTTGCTAAACGTTGCCACCGTGAAGGAAGAATCCTTCAACCAAATAACTTTTCTCTACTGCTGTCTATCTAATTTACTAGATAGATTTACTCTAGCTACTAAGTCCATTTTCTTAGTAGCTTTTTACTTTTACAATAAAGGAGAACATATGACTAACTTTTTTCGCACAACAATGTGAACGAATTTATAAAAACTACATTTTCACCTATGATATCTTTTCTACATCTGAACAACTCCAGGGACAACTCTATCATCAAGCCCAGAAGGATTTAGATAAACTTGCCAACCAATCACTGCTTACTGGCTTTTCTCAAGGTGAAGTACAATTTTATAGCAGAATGTTTAAACGAAAACTTTTTACTCATTATTACTCACGAGTGAAGCAACTAGCTTAACTCTTTTTATTTTACACTCAGAAAGGAAA
>NZ_AJQY01000457.1:0-954 GCF_000296875.1 Streptococcus sp. GMD1S
CCCTCAACACCAGCAGTTTTGAGGTCATTTTTAATAGCCATCATATTGGCATAGGTGATCCCATTTCCCTTGGTACCAAAGGATACCTGTTTTAGATCTGGTTGAGAAAGCTGTTCTTTGACATAAGACTCCTCCATATCCAGATACTTATGGAAAATTTCAGCTACCTTATTAAATTGAGAATCCTCTACATAGAGAATTTTGCCTGTTGCTGACTTGTAGGTCTTATCAATAACGGCATAGATATTATACGAAGTCGCATCCTCTGCAATAGGCGTTCCATTACGATCGTAGATGGTTCCCCGTTTTGCAGGAATCGTCTTGGTTGTTTGGTGAACCTTGTTGGCTTCTTGAACCAAGTCCTTACCAAATTTTTTACCCGTTCCGATGATGACCGCAAAGTTGACCAAAAAGACAGCGAAGAGTATGACAGCCAATAAACTCAGGCTTTTCCCTACTCTTCGGCGATTTTCTTCTGGAGATTTACGGTTACGAACGGCATAACGGATGATTTTTTCTTTCCACTGTTTCATTTCTTACTCCGCTGCTCGGATATTTTCGTTATTCAGCTGCAAATCTTTAGAGTTTGCAATCTCTTTCAAACGTTCTGAACGAATCAATTCATTGACCTCTTGCTTGGCATCATCTAGCTCGGTTTTCTTTTCTTCGATTTGAGCATTGACCTTGGTAAATTCATTCTGAACTTGTAATAGCTTGGTCTGCATAAACACAACGCTAATTGCCAGGATAATCATTGTTGCAGCAATCGAAACATAGAAGGCCTTTTCCACACGTGAAAAACCTTTAAATTTCGTTTGCAATAACTGGCTTGTTTTTTCGATTCTTTCTGCCATGTTTTTCCTCTTACTTGTGAATTTTTCTAGCCACGCGCAACTTGGCTGAATGCGAACGATTGTTGGCTTCTAGCTCTTCGGCACTTGGCAAGATTGGCTT
>NZ_AJQY01000458.1:0-904 GCF_000296875.1 Streptococcus sp. GMD1S
TAGAAGCCAGTCAAGTCAAGCTGGTCAAAGAAAAAGTGAGTCTGACACCTTTAGCATCCGGCTATCAGATTGGTGAAGACTTGTTTGATCAGGTTATTTTAGCGACGGGAGCTTGGTTGGGTGACATTTTGGAGCTTTTAGGGTATGAGGTAGATGTTCGTCCCCAAAAGGGACAGCTCCGAGATTATCAACTCTCCGAAGACCTAGCATCTTACCCTGTTGTCATGCCGGAAGGAGAGTGGGATTTGATCCCTTTTGCAGGTGGGAAATTGTCTTTAGGAGCTACCCATGAAAACGACATGGGATTTGACTTGACGGTGGATGAAACCTTGCTCCAGCAAATGGAGGATGCGGCCTTGCCTCACTATCCAGCCTTGGCAGGAGCGAAATCATCGGGTGAGCGTGTGGGAATTCGTGCTTACACCAGTGATTTCTCGCCTTTCTTTGGGGAAGTACCTGGCTTAGCAGGTGTCTATGCGGCTAGTGGCCTAGGTTCATCAGGCCTCACAACTGGGCCTATCATTGGTTACCACTTAGCTCAACTGATCCAAGACAAGGAATTGACCTTGGACCCAGTAAACTATCCAATTGCAAACTATGTCAAACGAGTAAAAAGCGAATGATACTCAATGAAAATTAAAGAGCAAGCTAGGAAGCTAGCCACAGGCTGCTCAAAGCACTGTTTTGAGGCTGTGGATAGAGCTGATGAAGTCAGCTCAAAACACTGTTTTGAGGTTGTGGATAGAACTGACGAAGTCAGTAACCATACCAACCCACGGCAAGGCGAAGCTAACGTGGCTTGAAGAGATTTTCGAAGAGTATAAGCATTTTACTGAAATTTTAGCAGATAGTTTAGGATGTCAAATGACATTCCCTATCAAAAATGATAAAATAAGAAAAAATA
>NZ_AJQY01000459.1:0-896 GCF_000296875.1 Streptococcus sp. GMD1S
ATGGCTGTCATCATTCCAATTCGATGGTCACCAAACGTATTGACTCTAGCGCCATGAAGGGCTGATTTCCCTTTGATAATCATCCCATCTGCTGTGGGGGTGATGTCCGCTCCCATGCTATTTAAGGCATCAGCCACCACCTGAATGCGGTCAGTTTCCTTGACCTTGAGTTCCTCAGCATCCTTAATGACTGTTACACCTTGCGCTTGTGTCGCTAAAAGGGCAATAATAGGTAATTCATCAATCAAGCGTGGAATCAAAGCTCCACCAATCTCTGTTCCTTTCAGGTCTGAAGATTCGACAGTCAGGGTTGCTGATTTAGCGACTGGATCGATTTCAGTTATTTCTAATTTTCCTCCCATGGCGCGAATGACATCAATAATACCTGTACGCGTTTCATTGATGCCCACATTCTGCAGCACCACACGAGAGTTTGGAACAATCAAACCTGCGACTAGCCAAAAGGCTGCACTAGAGATATCTCCTGGGACAACTACCTTTTGTCCAGTCAGTTTTTGCGGCCCTTGAACTATGATTTTCTTGCCATCCACACTTAAATGGCCACCAAATTGCTGTAGCATATCTTCGGTGTGGTTACGAGTACATTCTTTCTCGATAATCACGGACTCCCCCTGAGCCTGCAAGGCTGCAAATATCAAGGCAGACTTAACTTGAGCAGAAGCGATTGGCAACTCATAGTGAATCGGTTTTAAATTTTTCGTCCCTTTTAGGCGAAGAGGGGGCAGATCTCGCTCAGTTTGCCCTGAGATGCTAACGCCCATTTTTTTCAATGGAATCGTCACACGATCCATAGGACGTTTAGAAAGACTATCATCTCCAAACATCTCTACTTCGAAGTCTGCACCAGCAAGTACACCTGAGATCAGGCGAATCGA
>NZ_AJQY01000460.1:0-867 GCF_000296875.1 Streptococcus sp. GMD1S
GTCATGAGACTCTTGAGGTTGATATCGTCTGGGCTGATGCCATTCATCGGAGAAATGAGGCCGTGCAAGACATGATAGAGTCCGTGGTATTCTTGGATGTTTTCCATAGCAGCCACATCGCGACTATCCTCTAGCACCAAGATGGTTGTCTGATCTCGAGTCGGATCTGTACAGATTGAGCAGGGGTCATCATCCGTCAGGCGGCCACAGATGGAACAATAGGTTAATTCCCGCTTGGCAGATAGGAGATTTTTGGCAAATTCATTGACATCGTCATCAGACATTCCAATGGTATAGAAGGCGAGGCGGGTAGCCGTTTTAATCCCGATACCTGGTAACTTTGAATAGCTATCAATCAGCTTGGCAATAGGTGTTGGATACAGCATAAGTTCCTTTCTAATTCATTGGATGGTGTTGGTGATAAAGATTGATAATGTCGCGTGCAATAGAAGGTCCGACACCGTTTGTAAGGTTGGTGTTATGAGGAAAGACGACTGCGACTGCGATTTGAGGATTTTCGGTCGGCGCATAGGCGACTGCGTTAGTATTGTTGGCTTTTTGACCGCCATTAACGTAACTTTCGGCAGTACCCGTTTTCCCACTGATGGAAACGGCTGCGCCATTTGAAAAGGCACGACCAGTTGTCAGAGCACTCGTTCCATGCGAAACTTGATAGAAACCTTGCTGCAAGATAGCCATATCTGATTCTGAGATATTGACCTTGTTTAGTTCCTTAGTGGCTGTTTCTTGAACCAGACTACCTAAGCCACCTTGGTCATTGTTTCCATAAATCCCCTCGACAATGTGAGGTGCAATCCGAACACCGTTGTTGGCAATAGTTCCAACGTACTGGGCCAATTGCATTGG
>NZ_AJQY01000461.1:0-605 GCF_000296875.1 Streptococcus sp. GMD1S
AAGCCAAGCGTGAACTGAAGGACTTAAAAGAAAGAGGGTTAAGTGATGAAAAATAGCGCCATTGGGAGTAATTGGAAGGATGTCCGAAAAGAACTCTTTACCAAGGAGGAAATCCTTGAAAGTGATATGCGAGTGGCCATCATGAGTGAGTTGATAGAAGCTAGACATGAGCAAGGTATCAGTCAGAAAAAGCTAGAAGAACTCAGTGGAGTAAGCCAGCCTGTCATAGCTAGGATGGAGACAGGAAAGACCAGTCCTCAGTTGGATACGGTCTTAAGAGTTTTAGCCAGTTTAGGAAAGACACTAGCAGTCGTCCCACTTGAACAGGAAAAAAGTTGATTAAACTGACCTATAGTCTTTTCTAATAACAAGCCATAGTCACTTATAAGAATCGTCAATAGCTTGTTTGAGCATTCCAACTAAAATACAGCCACAAAACAAGCGATACAAAGGATTTGAGACGCTGGTCTCAAGTCTTTTTCTTTTGTCCAAAAGAATGATATAGTTTCAAACTATATCAAAGCCTAATTATTTACAATTATACAGACCCTTTCTTTTCTGTTAAGATAGTTTCAACAACAAATTTTGGAGGACACATCATGTCA
>NZ_AJQY01000462.1:0-4207 GCF_000296875.1 Streptococcus sp. GMD1S
ACAACTAAAGGTTATTTTGGACAATTTGGTGGTAGTTTTGTACCGGAGCCGATTCAAGCTTTGTTGGATGAGTTGGAAGTGACATTTGACAAGTACAAGGATGATCCAGAGTTTTTGGCAGAATTTCGCCATTACTTGAAGGATTATTCTGGTCGCGAAACACCGCTTTATTTTGCGGAAAGTTTGACAGAGCACCTAGGTGGAGCTAAGATTTATCTCAAGCGCGAAGATCTTAACCACCTTGGTTCTCACAAGCTCAACAATGTTCTAGGTCAAATCCTTCTTGCCAAACGTATGGGCAAAAAACGAGTGATCGCAGAAACAGGAGCTGGTCAGCACGGTGTTGCGACAGCAGCTGCTGCAGCCAAGTTTGGTATGGCTTGTGATGTCTACATGGGTGCAGAAGATGTGGAGCGTCAACGACTCAATGTCTTCCGCATGGAGATGATGGGAGCGACTGTTCACGCAGTTGAAACGGGGACACGAACTCTTAAGGATGCGGTTGATGCAGCCTTTGGAGCATGGATGAATGACCTTGAAGCCTTCTACGTTTTGGGATCTGCTGTAGGACCTCATCCTTATCCTACCATTGTTCATGAATTCCAAAAGGTCATCAGTGAAGAATCTCGCCGTCAAATCTTAGAAAAAGAAGGTCGTTTACCAGACTACGTCATTGCCTGTGTAGGTGGTGGTTCGAATGCCATCGGTGCTTTTTCGCAGTATGTGGCTGATGAAGAAGTCAAATTGGTTGGGGTCGAAGCTGCCGGTCACGGACTTGACACAGACAAGCATGCAGCCACTATGACAAAGGGTAGTGTCGGAATTGTCGATGGTATGAAGACCTATGCAGTCTTTAAGGAAGACGGAGAGCTGGCGCCAGTTTACTCTATCTCAGCTGGTTTGGACTATCCAGGGGTTGGCCCAGAACACGCCTACTTCAAAGATTCTGGCCGCGTAGAATACGTAGCAGCGACAGATGAAGAAGCTGTTCAAGCCTTGCTCCTTCTTAGTAAGACAGAAGGGATTATCCCAGCGATTGAAAGTTCGCACGCCATCGCAGAAGCGGTTAAACGTGCACCGAAACTAAGTAAAGATGAGATTATCATCATCAATGTCTCTGGTCGTGGAGACAAGGACGTAGCTGCTATTGCAGACTACCTAGAAGCTAAAAAATAAAAGATGGAAAAATTACAGTCTTTTCTCTCACAGAGAGCTTGTGGTTGCTGGAATCAAGCAGAGAAAGCTGTAAGGTTGGGTCCATCTGAAACGAGAGAAGAAAACATAATTCTCAAGGGAGTGCCCTTTATCGCACAGCCTGTTATAGGAAAGTTCTGAGACAGGAATGAGAGATAGGAGAAATCCTATAATTGAGGTGGCACCGCGAATTTCGTCCTCACGCAAGTTATTTTGCGTGGGGATTTTTATATATTTATCGTAGATATGGCTATCAGTTTTAAATTATGCTTCATCACTAGATAGATTTCTATAAAATATTTGCTAACGAAGTGAGCATTGACCCGCTATTTCCCGCTATAGTGGTATTCTAGAGAAGCAAAGATGCTTCTCTAGAACGGAATTTTTGAGAGTAAAATAGTTTGGGGAACTATTTTAGCCTGAGCCTAGAAATGAATGAGCGAGGAGCTCGAAAATTAGGTCTTTCATTTCATGGATTTCTAAAATCATCCACTGGATAATTTTACCTCCCGTCCGCACTATTTAAGGGAAATAGAAAAAAGACCAAAAATTAAAAATAAGAAACTGAAAGGGAAATTACAATGGAACGAATCATTCATGGAGATGTCTTATCACCAATCTTGGCTTATATGCGCTTAAAAGGGCAACACAAGGTTATCCTAGAGAGTATTCCGAGAGACAAGGAAACCGCTCGTTTTTCTATCCTAGCCTATAATCCTGTTTTTGAGATTCAGTTTGAAAATGGAGTCCTTTATCAAAATGGTCAAGTGATTGATCGGGATCCTTTGGATTTCCTTTATGAAGTGACTCATAAGAGCCAACACCATTCAGATCTCCCTTTTGGTGGGGGAGCTATTGGCTTTGTCGGTTACGATATGATTTCTCTTTATGAAGAAATTGGCCAAATCCCTGAGGATACCATTGGAACGCCAGACATGCATTTCTTTGTCTATGAGAGTTATATGGTCTTTGACCACAAGAAAGAAAAAATTCATGTCATAGAGGATGCTCTTTATAGTGATCGCAGTCAAGAAGATTTGGAAAAAGCCTTGAACCAAGTGCTTGAGGAATTACGCATTCCTGCTCCAAATGAATTTGAAGATTTGGATCTATCTCCGTTGAACTTCAAACCGCATATCGCTCCTCAGAAGTTTGAGGAAATGGTGGAAACTTCTCGTGACTTGATTCGTAATGGTGATATGTTCCAATGCGTGCTCAGCCAGCGTTTCTCAGCAGAAGTTACTGGAAATCCATTTGACTTCTACAGAAATCTCCGCGTGACCAATCCATCTAATTACCTCTATTTCTATGATTTTGGGGATTATCAAATCATCGGTGCTAGTCCTGAAAGTTTGGTTTCTGTCAAAAATGGCATTGTGACAACTAATCCGATTGCGGGAACGCGACCAAGAGGAGCTACGGATGAAGAGGATAAGGCCTTGGCGACAGACCTGCTTTCTGATGAGAAGGAAACAGCAGAACATCGGATGTTAGTAGATTTGGGACGCAATGATATTGGTCGCATCTCTGAAACGGCCAGTGTTCAAGTCACCAAGTATATGGAAGTGGAGCTCTTCCGCTATGTCATGCATTTGACCAGCGTGGTCAAGGGACGTTTGCTTCCAGGCCTCACTGCCATGGATGCCTTGAAAGCTACACTTCCAGCTGGAACAGTGTCAGGAGCACCAAAGATTCGGGCCATGAGACGGATCTATGAACTGGAAACGGAAAAACGAGGCGTATACGCAGGAGCAATCGGCTACTTGTCTGCGACAGGTGATATGGATTTGGCCATTGCCATCCGAACTATGATTCTTAAAAATCAAACAGCCTATGTGCAGGCCGGGGCAGGGATTGTCTACGACTCCATCGCCCAAAACGAATACCAAGAAACCATTAACAAAGCTAAATCTATGACTAGAATTGGAGAACTAAGACCATGATTTTATTGATTGACAACTATGATTCTTTTACCTATAACTTGGCCCAATACATCGGGAATTTTGCAGAGGTGCAGGTTTTGAGAAATGATGATCCCAAGCTGTATGAAGAAGCTGAAAAAGCAGATGGTCTGGTTTTTTCTCCCGGTCCTGGTTGGCCAGTTGATGCTGGAAAGATGGAAGATATGATTCGTGACTTTGCAGGCAAGAAGCCAATTCTAGGTATTTGTTTGGGTCATCAAGCTATTGCAGAAGTCTTTGGTGGGAAGCTAGGCTTGGCTCCAAAAGTTATGCATGGGAAACAGAGCCACATCAGCTTTGAAGCGCCATCTGTTCTCTATCAAGGCATCGAGGATGGTCGTCCAGTCATGCGTTATCACAGTATTTTGATTGAAGAAATGCCAGAAGGCTTTGAAGTTACAGCTCGTTCGACTGATGACCAAGCTATTATGGGAATTCAACACAAAAGCCTGCCGATTTATGGCTTCCAATACCATCCAGAAAGTATCGGAACGCCAGATGGCTTGTCTTCTATTCGGAATTTTATCGAGAAGGTTGTAAAGTGAGGAAACTAGGATGAAAGAGATTATTGAAAAATTAGCAAAATTTGAACATTTATCAGGTGTGGAAATGACGGATGTCATTGAGCGTATCGTAACTGGGCGTGTAACCGAAGCGCAGATTGCTTCTCTCCTCTTGGCCCTTAAGATGAAGGGGGAAACACCGGAAGAACGCACAGCCATTGCACAAGTCATGAGAGGGCATGCCCAACACATTCCAACTGAAATTCATGATGCTATGGACAACTGTGGTACAGGTGGGGACAAGTCCTTCAGCTTTAACATTTCGACAACTGCAGCCTTTGTCTTGGCTGGTGGCGGCATTCATATGGCTAAGCACGGTAACCGCTCGATTTCTTCTAAATCTGGTTCTGCAGATGTCCTTCAAGCCTTGGGTATCAATCTAGACCTCAAACCAGCTGAACTAGGTAAGGTCTTCGATAAAACTGGAATTGTATTTCTCTTTGCTAAAAATATGCACCCAGCTATGAAATACATCATGCCAGCTCGTTT
>NZ_AJQY01000463.1:0-2255 GCF_000296875.1 Streptococcus sp. GMD1S
CAGGCTGACAAGGAGCTTTACTCTAAGGAGATGCGCAAGACAGTTGAAAATCAAGAGAATCTCACCCTTCGTCAAACCATGATTGATGAGATTTTGGTGGAAGATGGTAAGGTTGTCGGTGTGCGTACAGCTACCCATCAAGAATATGCTGCTAAGGCTGTTATCGTGACGACAGGGACTGCACTCCGTGGGGAAATCATCATCGGAGACCTCAAGTATTCGTCAGGTCCTAACCACAGTCTGGCTTCGATTAACCTTGCTGACAATCTCAAGGAACTGGGACTCGAAATTGGTCGTTTCAAGACAGGAACGCCTCCACGTGTCAAGGCTTCCTCTATCAATTACGATGTGACAGAGATTCAGCCAGGAGATGAAGCGCCAAATCACTTCTCCTACACTTCACGTGATGAGGACTATGTCAAGGACCAGGTGCCATGCTGGTTGACCTACACCAACGGTACCAGTCATGAGATTATCCAAAACAACCTCCACCGTGCGCCTATGTTCACAGGTGTGGTCAAGGGAGTTGGGCCTCGTTACTGTCCATCGATTGAGGACAAGATTGTACGCTTTGCGGACAAGGAACGCCACCAACTCTTCCTAGAGCCAGAAGGGCGCAATACAGAGGAAGTTTATGTCCAAGGACTTTCAACCAGTCTGCCTGAGGATGTCCAACGTGACTTGGTTCATTCCATCAAAGGTTTGGAAAATGCTGAGATGATGCGAACTGGTTATGCCATTGAGTATGACATGGTCTTGCCTCATCAGTTGCGTGCGACACTAGAAACCAAGAAAATCTCAGGACTTTTCACAGCTGGTCAGACAAATGGTACATCTGGTTACGAAGAAGCTGCTGGCCAAGGGATTATCGCGGGTATTAATGCGGCTCTGAAAATCCAAGGCAAGCCTGAATTGATTTTGAAGCGCAGTGACGGTTATATCGGGGTCATGATTGACGACTTGGTGACCAAGGGCACCATTGAACCTTACCGTCTCTTGACCAGTCGAGCTGAATACCGTCTCATCCTCCGTCATGACAATGCAGATATGCGTTTGACCGAGATGGGACGCGAGATTGGCCTTGTGGATGATGAACGTTGGGCTCGCTTTGAAATCAAGAAAAATCAATTTGACAATGAGATGAAGCGTCTAGACAGTATCAAACTAAAGCCGGTCAAAGAAACCAATGCCAAGGTTGAGGAGATGGGCTTCAAGCCGTTGACAGATGCAGTGACAGCCAAAGAATTTCTCCGTCGACCAGAAGTTTCTTACCAAGATGTAGTGGCCTTCATCGGGCCAGCTGCTGAGGATTTGGATGACAAGATTATCGAATTAATTGAAACAGAAATCAAGTACGAAGGATATATTTCCAAAGCTATGGACCAGGTTGCCAAGATGAAACGCATGGAAGAAAAACGCATTCCAGCCAATATTGACTGGGATGATATTGATTCCATCGCAACAGAAGCTCGCCAGAAGTTCAAACTCATCAATCCAGAAACCATCGGCCAAGCAAGCCGTATTTCGGGAGTAAATCCAGCAGATATTTCTATTTTGATGGTGTATCTGGAAGGTAAAAATCGTAGTATTTCTAAAACTCTTCAAAAATCAAAATGATACGTCGTCGGCTTCAGCTCACCTAACTTAAGTTATGCTTTCGCCTAGCCTTCTAGTCTGATTTCGATTTTTATTGAGTTTCAATCTCAAAAGAAAGCATAGAAAAAACAGCTCCGAAGACGGGGCTGTTTTTTTGACTTATATTCAATGAAAATCAAAGAGTATTATTCTTCATCTGGTGTGAGGATCATAGGGATAATAATCGGTTCACGTTCGGTATTTTCATAGAGGAAAGGACGAATGGCGTTGACAATGGCGCCATTGACAGATTGCACGCTAGCATCTTTGTTCTTCAGTGCGATACGAATTGCATTGAAGAGGATGCGCTGGCTTTGGCGAATCAAGTCTCCAGATTCTCTCATGTAGACAAAGCCGCGGCTGAGAATATCTGGACCAGACAAGATCATTTTAGACTTGAAGTCAACAGTTGCGACTGCTAGAACGACACCATCTTCAGATAGATCTCTACGATCTTTGAGGACGGCTGCACCGATTTCACCGATACGATTTCCATCAACATAGATGTCTTGGGCGTTGAAATGCCCAGCGATACGAGCAGAATCTGCAGTAAGGGCAAGGACATCACCATTGCTCATGATAAAGATATTGTCCTTCTCGACACCCGTATCCACCGCTAG
>NZ_AJQY01000464.1:0-1612 GCF_000296875.1 Streptococcus sp. GMD1S
AGTGAAGACAGCAGAAGGCACATGGAGCTTCAAGTCTTATGACAAGACATCTGAAATCATCAATGGAGCAGACGCACACTTCGTAGGCACCTGGGAATTCACTCCGGCCCCAATTAAAGATTCTGGAAATACTAGTCAACCAGAAGAAAGAAGTAGTCAAAATCAGAACTTGTTACCAAACACGGGTTCAGCAGTATCTGGTCTTCTTTCAATCATCGGTCTTGCCTTTGCAAGTCTAGCAGCTTTTGTTCTTCGTAAGAAAGACTAAGCCACTCTTAGGAAATAAGAAATTGAATTCTTAATTCCTGAGTCTAAGAAGAGAGAACGAGAAATCGTTCTCTCTTTTTCTTGCATTTTATATCGAGCTGTGATATATTTTATATAACGAAGTGCGATATATCGAACTGAATAGGAGGTGCCTATAAATGGAATTAACAGATAAGGTTCGTCGGGTCTATCTTCCGATGACGGAAACGGGCTTTTATATTTTGTTCTGTCTGCAAAAGGAACGTCATGGTTATAGTATTACGCAAAAGGTCAAGGAGATGACAGATTCGCAAGTTTCGATTAGTCCTGGAACTATGTATGGAACCTTGTCAAAGATGGAAAAGGATGGCTTGATTTCTTTTGTCCGAGAGGAGGAAAAACGGAAAATCTATCAGATTACAGACTTGGGACGCAAAGTCTTAGATATTGAATTGAAACGTATTGAACGGCTCTATAGAAACAGTTTGGAGGAAGTATGATGGAAAAGAAAATTGTTTATCGAATTTTTACAATTGCGGATTATGAGAGGGAAGCTCTATACTTTAGAGAAATGCATGCTAAGGGCTGGAAGCTTAGGAAAGTAAGCTATTCTATCTTATTGTTTGTAGTTAAGTATACCTTTGAAAAGTGCCAACCGGAGCAGGTGTCTTATCAGTTGGACTTTTATCCCATGAAAAAATCAGAGAGAGCCTCCTATTTACAACTATTTAAAGACTGTGGCTGGGAGCATATTACAGACTTTAATAGTTTTTCCTATTTTAGAAAAGCGCATTCTGAAATTGAATCGGATACTGAGTTTGAAATCTATAATGACGCTACAGGGAAGTTAGCTATGATCAAACGGATTTTAAGACTGCGGATGCTTCCTATTTTGATTCTATTTTTAGCTCTACTACCGGTTTTCTCAAAGTTTGTCAGTGGAGCTAGTTCTTTCAGTTGGGGAATGTTTTTGATTGTCATAATAGATTGTGTTTTATTGATAGTTTTTGCGGTTCAGATTTCTTATATTTTTTGGAGCTTGTTTCAAAAGTGGAAAGAATTATCTGAAAAATAAAACCATGTATGTTTTCTGATTTGGAGGTAAGACAATGAATAGCAAAGTACAATTTAGGATTTTCACCATTGTTGATTTGGACAAGGAAGAAGAATTTTTACATGAGATGCACTTGAAAGGTTGGAGATATAGAACTAGTCGTTTTGGTTTTTTCTATTTTGACCACTGTCAACCGGACGATGTCATCTACCATATCTATGATTCTAGATTTCTTAAAAAGTATAAGCATGAACTACAAGATTTTAGAAATAGCGGTTGGGAATTGATAGAAACAGGTTTTTGTTCAATTCT
>NZ_AJQY01000465.1:0-815 GCF_000296875.1 Streptococcus sp. GMD1S
AGTAGTATAGCATAGACTTATATATTTTTCAAGAAAATTATAGTTTTTCGGAAAGACGTTATAAGTGTTTGATGGATTCTAGAAAAAACAAAGACCTGATTCTGCAATCATAAGAAACAGGTCTTTTGTGTGTATGTAATCCGGCAATATGTTTATACTTTAATTTCTCTAAAATATTGCAATTGCCATTTTTGTGTTGCTCGAGCTGTTGTATTTAAATTTGAGCACCAAGGAGGATAAAATCGCATAGACATTTTTCCATTGCTATCTTTTGTCGACAGAATGTTTTTACGAATAGCCACCTCGTTTGGAATAATGAATAGTCCCCTCTTATCATTATCAATGATAACGATTATAAGTTCATTTCCTAAATCCTCATTGGTATAAGGAATGTTCTTGTTGTTTTGGTCTTTTTCCAAAAAACTGTAAAATATCCTTCTTTTTTTGGTGTTCTTTTTGCCAAGCGGCATCTTTTATACCCTTGCTCTTCCTTTATATTGATAAGAATACCTTCGTATTTTTCATTGTATTTTTCTTCAATGAAATCAAAATCACCATAAAAATTATATAAAACATCGAGTATTTTCATTATGATGTATATCCTCCTTAGCAAATAACTTTTCCAAAGAATAATACTGTTTCCAACAAAATCAGCTACCGACTATACTCATCTTTTTTATGTATTACCATATAGCAGGATACCAAGATGATGAAGATTTTAAGCAGGTAGGTTTCGGATCGATCAGTGTCTATGGTTATCTGAGACAAGACATTAATGATCGAATGTGTCATAACGCAAATCCAGAGATTCTTTG
>NZ_AJQY01000466.1:0-519 GCF_000296875.1 Streptococcus sp. GMD1S
TAATTTTCAATCGCCATTCTGGCTCCTTTTCTTTTTAATTTCTAGCAATATTCTTTAAATATTGGGCTAAGACTACCCATAAAATGAGACTAGCTAGCAAAATATAAATCCAAGCATTTGGTTCATTTGCAAACGGTAAGGGAACATTCATTCCGAAGAATCCTGTAATAACCGCAAGGATAGCTAGTAAGACTGAGATAATTGTCAAAGTTGTCAAATTATCATTTAGATTATTATTTAGGATGTTGTTGTAAGAGGCTGAGAGTTGTTGCAAAACTTGAGAAATCAAGTCTGTCATCGAAACCAACTGATGCGCTTCAATCATGGCATCGTCAAACTGTTCTCTCTCAACTTCGTTAAAACTGCGATAAAGGGCATGTCCTTGGATATGTTCCAAGAGGAGACGATTTTGTTTGGCAGCAGCAGTCAGGTAAACCATACCAGTTTCCAAGTCAGAGAGAGCAAAAAGATTTTTTTTAGTTGTTTTTTGACGAAGAAGTGCACTGATTTCATCCTTAC
>NZ_AJQY01000467.1:0-11307 GCF_000296875.1 Streptococcus sp. GMD1S
ATGGAAAATGGAAATCCAGAACTCAAAAAAATCGCCAAATACATCACCAAAACAAATGACGAATCTGGCGTTGCCCATGCTATTCGTACGTGGGTACTGTAAAGTATGATAAAATACGAAAACCGCTCAGCTGAGCGGTTTTTTACACTGTTTATATGCCCCCTGCAAACATAATAATATATATCAGTCTTTCTGGTTTGTTGTTATTCATGGTTTTTAAAAAGAGAAAAACTATTAAAAAATATAAAAAAATAAGTTTTTGGGGGCAAGTTTGGGGCGAAAATATTTAGAAATAATTTATCAAAACGCTTGACATCTCGGTTCTCCGTTATATAATATGATTAAGATAAAAATTGAGGTAAAGAAAAATATGAGAAAAGTTATTCAAGAATTACTTAATAGTTCTATTTCTACATCTGCTATTTCACAAGGTGCCGGTGTGCCATGGACTACCGTTTCTGACCTCAGAAAAGGAAAAACAAGCATGGACAAAATGGCACTTCTCACAGCAGAAAAACTTTATGAATTTGCTACAGCTGATAAGCAGTGATTTCCGTCACTGCTTTTATTATTGCAAACAAGAAAGCCCGCAAGCCTGAGCCTGCGGTTACAATTCGAACAATATTTTAGAAAATTTCCTTTCTATTTTTAAAAAATTATTTTGTAGTGATCAATCCGTCAGGCCCGATGTTGAAACTTTCTTTTTCAGCCAATCGGCCATCTTCAAGCATGAGGTGTTGTACAGTTACTTAAATCTTGAGAGTACAAAAACTGAGGATTTCCATAAAGCGAATACAAGCATGTTGTACAGTTACTTAAATCTTGAGAGTACAAAAACTAGCACCTTTGAACACTACTAATTTCACGGGTTGTACAGTTACTTAAATCTTGAGAGTACAAAAACTATCTGTAGTAGTTAGCGCTTGCCACATAAGTTGTACAGTTACTTAAATCTTGAGAGTACAAAAACTACTTGGTACCAAGAGCGACTCTCTTTTGAGTTGTACAGTTACTTAAATCTTGAGAGTACAAAAACCCAGCGCCTCAGATTCCTGTTGTATCACCTGTTGTACAGTTACTTAAATCTTGAGAGTACAAAAACAAGCATTTGGGATGCTATTGTGGCTATCTTGTTGTACAGTTACTTAAATCTTGAGAGTACAAAAACCCATGAAATACCAGGTTTCTCGATATTTTAGTTGTACAGTTACTTAAATCTTGAGAGTACAAAAACGCTTGGTGGTTTTTCTAATTTTTAGATTTAGTTGTACAGTTACTTAAATCTTGAGAGTACAAAAACTGGCTGGATATGAAAAACACATCAGCAACTGTTGTACAGTTACTTAAATCTTGAGAGTACAAAAACACATCATCCGACGGATAACCATGGTACAGGGTTGTACAGTTACTTAAATCTTGAGAGTACAAAAACGCGTCTCAATCAGCGATTGGTTGAGGTCTAGTTGTACAGTTACTTAAATCTTGAGAGTACAAAAACCATAAAATTTATCTAAATTTCCAATTTTCTGTTGTACAGTTACTTAAATCTTGAGAGTACAAAAACAAATGTAAAAAGCAAATTTAGAAGAAAGGAGTTGTACAGTTACTTAAATCTTGAGAGTACAAAAACCTTGATGGTTATGAGTGTAATAGGCGCCTGGTTGTACAGTTACTTAAATCTTGAGAGTACAAAAACCGTATGAGAAGAACCTAGGAATTTTGAAAGGTTGTACAGTTACTTAAATCTTGAGAGTACAAAAACTCAATCTTGGCAATGCTTCACGTATGACCGGTTGTACAGTTACTTAAATCTTGAGAGTACAAAAACTAGGTACATTGCCTATCTCTAACTTAATTTGTTGTACAGTTACTTAAATCTTGAGAGTACAAAAACTGACCATACAACCCGTCCGGTCGCTCTGAAGTTGTACAGTTACTTAAATCTTGAGAGTACAAAAACGTTTATGGAGCAATGAGAACAATCGAAGATGTTGTACAGTTACTTAAATCTTGAGAGTACAAAAACAAAGACCGGATAAGAAACTTACAAAATTACGTTGTACAGTTACTTAAATCTTGAGAGTACAAAAACAGGAACGAAATCTTTTATAGATGTGGTGGCGTTGTACAGTTACTTAAATCTTGAGAGTACAAAAACCGTGATGGAACGCTTCAGTATCATGGATAAGTTGTACAGTTACTTAAATCTTGAGAGTACAAAAACTCGGCTTTGGATGGCATGAATAACATGGCTGTTGTACAGTTACTTAAATCTTGAGAGTACAAAAACGCAGGTCGATTATAGGCTTCGCAGGATTTAGTTGTACAGTTACTTAAATCTTGAGAGTACAAAAACGCATTTCCAGTTCAGCCAATTGAGGACCAAGTTGTACAGTTACTTAAATCTTGAGAGTACAAAAACCAATGTCCATCGCCCAATTAAAACGGTCATGTTGTACAGTTACTTAAATCTTGAGAGTACAAAAACAGACGCAAGCTGAGCCAGTCTTTCATCGATGTTGTACAGTTACTTAAATCTTGAGAGTACAAAAACTTATTGCAGATGGAATTGTAACGGTTTTATGTTGTACAGTTACTTAAATCTTGAGAGTACAAAAACAAGCTGCTGATGGAGCTGTTTCACAAGGACGTTGTACAGTTACTTAAATCTTGAGAGTACAAAAACGTGACCCATCTGCTGATTGTAGTGTCACCAGTTGTACAGTTACTTAAATCTTGAGAGTACAAAAACAACCAAAGCAATTATTTAACTCTCGTGTTAGTTGTACAGTTACTTAAATCTTGAGAGTACAAAAACCAATGTCCCTACGTCCTTTGTCTTGTTGTAGTTGTACAGTTACTTAAATCTTGAGAGTACAAAAACGGCCAGAACAAAGAGAATTTTATGGAAACAGTTGTACAGTTACTTAAATCTTGAGAGTACAAAAACTAAGAAACTTAATTGTTAGACTGCTGATTTGTTGTACAGTTACTTAAATCTTGAGAGTACAAAAACATTCTTCTTTTGGATAAGACCCGTCAGGGTGTTGTACAGTTACTTAAATCTTGAGAGTACAAAAACGCCTAAATGTTGGTTTACATTATAGGAAAGGTTGTACAGTTACTTAAATCTTGAGAGTACAAAAACTTTGTTTCTTCAGAGTGCTTTTTACCAAAAGTTGTACAGTTACTTAAATCTTGAGAGTACAAAAACCCTGATCTGCTCAGCATTATCTATATCGCTTGTTGTACAGTTACTTAAATCTTGAGAGTACAAAAACGTCTTTATGGAAAAGTACAATTTAAAAACCGTTGTACAGTTACTTAAATCTTGAGAGTACAAAAACTTAGGTAGTACCATTTGCCATCATCCTTCAGTTGTACAGTTACTTAAATCTTGAGAGTACAAAAACGTATCCCGCTTGTGAATGAGTTGACACATTGTTGTACAGTTACTTAAATCTTGAGAGTACAAAAACTTATCTCTGGTGTCATACCAGCGCCCTTAAGTTGTACAGTTACTTAAATCTTGAGAGTACAAAAACATGTTATTCTCCTTCCTCCACGATGTTCTCGTTGTACAGTTACTTAAATCTTGAGAGTACAAAAACTACGTTTAACTTCTAAATGATAGGAATATGGTTGTACAGTTACTTAAATCTTGAGAGTACAAAAACACAGTTCATCTTCCAGAAATCTAATGCGTTGTTGTACAGTTACTTAAATCTTGAGAGTACAAAAACCAGAAAACTTATCCCCGTACCATGCTTTAGGTTGTACAGTTACTTAAATCTTGAGAGTACAAAAACGGAAGTTTTAACAATGTGGATGAGCTTATCGTTGTACAGTTACTTAAATCTTGAGAGTACAAAAACGGAGCAGTAAGCTTGACAGCTTTTTCAGTGTTGTACAGTTACTTAAATCTTGAGAGTACAAAAACCTTTCAGGATTTTACTTATTCTGATGATGGGTTGTACAGTTACTTAAATCTTGAGAGTACAAAAACTTAGTGAAATATCGTACAAGCTAGCAAAAGGTTGTACAGTTACTTAAATCTTGAGAGTACAAAAACGTGCGTTTGATATAATAAAGTGACGGGCTAGTTGTACAGTTACTTAAATCTTGAGAGTACAAAAACTTTTGATCCCAAGGCTCGTATGATACTCTGTTGTACAGTTACTTAAATCTTGAGAGTACAAAAACTAGAAAGGAGGTGAGTAAAGATGGGGCTTTGTTGTACAGTTACTTAAATCTTGAGAGTACAAAAACCCAGCGCCAATCCATCAAGTAAACCTGTTAGTTGTACAGTTACTTAAATCTTGAGAGTACAAAAACAATTGTGTTATAATGATTATAGAAATAGAAGTTGTACAGTTACTTAAATCTTGAGAGTACAAAAACCTGTTGAAATATCTCCATCGTCTGAAACAGGTTGTACAGTTACTTAAATCTTGAGAGTACAAAAACTACCCTTGATGTAACCTTTAGCACGAAGTTGTTGTACAGTTACTTAAATCTTGAGAGTACAAAAACGTTCAATCTGACTAAGATTATTTGATAATGGTTGTACAGTTACTTAAATCTTGAGAGTACAAAAACGAGTTTTTGGTTGGGATAATTATGACTGGGGTTGTACAGTTACTTAAATCTTGAGAGTACAAAAACATGATGCGTGGGTCTTCTTCCCAGCGGGCGGTTGTACAGTTACTTAAATCTTGAGAGTACAAAAACTACCCTATTTTACACCATGAAAGGGGTGATGTTGTACAGTTACTTAAATCTTGAGAGTACAAAAACAATGCTTAGAAAGGTTGAAATATCAATGTTGTTGTACAGTTACTTAAATCTTGAGAGTACAAAAACAAGGTGTTTGAAACATCTAATGGGAACGAGGTTGTACAGTTACTTAAATCTTGAGAGTACAAAAACGTTCAGGAGCAAATATCACAGTCAAGAACTGTTGTACAGTTACTTAAATCTTGAGAGTACAAAAACTGCTTTTTTATCGGTTACTCAGTTGTGGAAGTTGTACAGTTACTTAAATCTTGAGAGTACAAAAACCTTGATTGAACACTTCGTCCTCAACAATGGGTTGTACAGTTACTTAAATCTTGAGAGTACAAAAACCTCAAATTCGTCAATTTTGATTTTTGTTCCCTCAAAAACATTATAAAGCCTTAAATCTCACTCGTCAATACTATTCTTCCAAATATTTCAATAACATAGGATTGATTGATCCAATACAGAATTTTTTTTTCATTTCATATTGATACAAATTATTCAAAATTTTTAATGCCACTTGATCTTCTACAGATAGACTCATGTGGAGAATGTCCGAGCTAAATAAATAGGATCCAATTTTTCTTAAAGAAGTTAAAAATTCTTGTTCATCAGGTATTTGATTTATTGGATACTGATTGGTAAAGCGATCATACATGAATTCTAGCGAATAAAAATGATCAACATAATCGGAAACAATATTGATTTCCTCTAAAACTTCTTTCGTGACATGAAGATAACCTTCATTGGAAGGAAACAAAACAATATATAATGAATCATTATGATTAGTCAGAAACTCCATTTTCTCGCAACATTCAACAAAATCACTATAGGATAGAAAATCATCCAAATTTCGTAAGACAAGCAAAAACTTTTCAGAACTGTTCGTCGCCATGACTTCTAACATGGAAAGAAATAATAAAAACTTTGTCTTATTGTCTACAAATTCAAAGGATATATTTTTATCATTTTTTCCAAAGTATGGTAAAAAATTCTTTTGAATCAATTGATCCGTATTAAAATATTTTGCTTCGGTATGATAGATAATTTCATCTAATTGAAGATTCAACTTCTGATTCAATAGAAGTGAAATCCTATCTAGATTGTCATTGATATTTTCAATTTGCTCCATTATCTCTATAGAATTAATCTTTTTCTTTATATAATCATAGGCTACTGTTCCTTTTTTATATTCCATTTGTTCAATTAAATCATTGATATTGGACACTTGAATAACACTGAATTCTGACCGGGAAACCATTATATCGTCTATTAGTATTTTAGGCTCATTTTGTTCAAATAGAACTAAATCTTCCTCACTATATTTTTTTCCTCCAAAATACCATAATAGTATCTGCCAAATATAATATTTTAATTGCTGATCTTGACCTACAATTTGAGTAAATTGACCAAAACTTAATGAAATTTTATCCTTGTATGGATAACTAATGTTCATGTTCATATAACTACCAACTTATTATCACTGACTACTTCTTCTTGCTTTGTTTTTCCACCAATTATTAAAACCATTTCAGAAAATTGTTTTTCAGTCACAGCTAGCAAACGGACATTCCCACTTGGTAAATTACTCTGACTTAATTTTTTATAGAATTTACTTGCAAAACTTCGATTAGGACAGGTTCGATAATAAACAGAAAACTGCAACATTTCAAAACCATTGGCAATTAAATCTTTCCGAAAGTTACGATAGACCCTTTTTTCTTGATTAGTTTCCATTGGTAAATCAAAAAAACACAATAATCTCAATGCTTCATACCTCATTTCTTTAGCTCCATTCTATACTCGACACCACCGGACAGTAAAATTTACTAGTATCCTTATCAGAGATACATTTTAGAAAGCCTTTGACATATTTATCCATTGCTACTGTTACAGAACACGTTTCTTTCCCATAACGAATCTTTGCATTTAATGTATCTGTTAGCGCCAAGCGAAACTCGTACTTCAAATATTCTTCATCTCGTAAATTTTGATAGACCCAGACATCGATAATCTGCCGAAAAGGTTCCATTAGATCATCAACCAAGTTAAACTGGTTATATTCATTCTTATGGAAAATGCCAATCAAAGGATTCAAACCATAACCAGCAATAATACGTGCCATCTGCGCTCTCATGATTGCATAACCATAATTTAGGCCAGCATTGATGACATCCGTTTCCTGTTGTGTAAGACGTACGAATTTCTTTCCAAATAATTCATTGAAATAAACTTTAGCAGCATGACCTTCACGATTGGTTTTATCTCCATATTCAATATGATCTTTATAGTCTGCTAATAATTGAATGCATTCAATATTTTTCTCAAACATTGCAAGAACATCTTGCTGATTGTTTATTTTGAAGTAGGTCACTATCTGCCATAATTTATCTTTTTGCTCCTGCGTCCACAATAATTGCTCCTGTAATTTTTTATAGGCTCTAAAATGGCCATTTTGAGAATGATAAATTCCAGTAGGCAAGTGCTCATTATCACAGACAATCAAGGCAATATTGTACTTACTTAAAGCACTTAATAACCTTAAAGTTACAACAGTCTCCCCTCCTTCTGCTACAATTATCGAAATATCACTCAGTGGGATAACATAGTCTTGACCCATTTTCTTAATTAAAAGGTTATCCAACTTCAATTGCATTTTTTCACTCTGACAGACATGCACAATTCTCCAAGTCATCGTATTTCCCTCTTTCACAAAACGAAAACACCCCGCCATAAATGACAGGGTGTTGAATTCGGCATGAAGCCTTATCTTTGTAGCTTCTGCAAGATTTAAGTAACTGTGCAAGGCGTCCCTTACATTTACTATTATAATACATTGTACCAGCGTTTGCAACTCTTTTTTTAATATTTTTTAAAATTTGAGTTTTGGTTCGTCACCCTCTTTTTTAATGATATGTTTTTTACCCAAAACATCTGTTTTGACTTTAAAAATAGAGATATTTGATTTATTTAATCCTTTCAAACACCGTCCTCCTTTCGCAACATTTCCAAGTATCGTTATCAATTCTTGTTCTCCATCAAATTTAGCTTTATCATAAGGTTTTAATTCGATATAATGTTTTGCCGTATCATTCCTTGAATTAAATCTAAATAATTTTTGTTCATTGTTTTCTGAATCTTTTATTAATATCAAATCATTTTTATAGAGAGTAAATTTAAATTCAGACTGCTCATCGATACCTTCAATTCTCTTTATAGAATTATACTTCTGATTAGAAATACTATATTTCCCACTACCTTTTTCAAAGGATAAATCAGAATATTTCAAACCCATCAATTCATATTTTTTAGTCTGATGATTAAAATAAACATCTGTCCTCCAAGGCTTAAGTGACTGAAGAACCACTTGATTATCACTACTTTCTGGTGTGATATCAATGTGATTACCTAGTTTATTATCATAGTATTTAAGACTTTTAATTTCTGGACCATTACTTTTTTTACTGTACTTTCGAATAGGCCCATTTTCTTGTCTATATTTCTCAAAAGGATTGCAAGGGATCTCTTTATTTTTATCGTTCAATTCTTTAGAAGGATAGGTTCTTAAAATTTCTTCAATCACTTTTTCAAATGTTTGTGGATCTTTGTGATACATCAAGAATTTACTCTTATCTTTATTATAAATTTTAATGAAAGCATCATATCCTGCTTGACTATAAATATCTTTAATCTTACCTAAAACATAAGTTTCTTCAGACTTCTCTTTATCCAATTTCGCTTTTCTTGTTGCATAAATTGTAGCATCTGAAATTTTTCGATTAAATTTTGAATCTACTTGATAAGAAAATAGAATACTATCCTCAAATGTCTTGCTACTTAATGTATCAACAAAATGGTCATAAGGAGCTTTAAACACTAACTCTTTGTATTCATCATCACTTAATGAAATAATTTCTCCAGTCTCTGAATCAACAAACTGTCCTTCTTTATAAGCAATCAGAGGATTATTCTGTTTTTTCCATAATCTTAATTGACTCGAAGCGGCAATAATTAAGGCATCAACAGCATGATGATGGTAAGTCTCACGAGACTTTTCAAGTCCCCACTTTCTTCTTAGCTGAGAGGTAAATTGTCCACGTACCACCGAAATAGTTGTATCGAATTTATGCGCTTTATAAAAATCTTGTAGAGCATTTAAAACAACTCGAGAAGAATATCGAGTGTCAATTAAATTCCGTTCGATGAATTTCTGCTTCACTTCAATTTTACTAATATCTTCTTCCGTTAAAAGGTACTCTTTCTTTTTATTACCTAATAATTTAGACTCTTTTACATAAGATTTAAACTCACGGTAGGACCAGGCATCATCCATACTATCTAAAGCCTGAAACGGAGTACGTTGGCCTTTTTCTTGGTTTGCTGTAGCTAGAACCAATACTTTATTAGATAGACTATCATCAAACGATAAAGAAAGAGGTAAAATATGGTCAATTTCGTACTTGTACTGATTGTGAATTAAATCTGAAATTGGAATGTTCTTCCCAGTATAGAGACACTTCTCTCCCTGCTGGTGCCATAAACGAATCTTAGTAGCCAATTCCTTCTGCCCATGAAAAATACTATCTGGTAACTCTTTTTTCCCATTGTATTGGAATGCAGCCTTTTCCATAGCTGCATTTTTCTCATCTTGGTTTGCCTTTTGACGTTTTATATAATCTTTCTTAGCGTCTTCTTCGTTATTTTCACGCGCCATTTCGATAACGATATTATCAAAGATACCATGTTTTTTAGTTGCTTCATTGATTATCTTTATGGCCTGTCTGACAGATTTTGCTACTACAGGGTTATAAATTTCTTCTGTTAATTCTTTTTCATCAATATACTTGGTTCTTTTTGATATTTCTTTAGATTTTTGTTTCCCCAATCGTGTTAGAATTGTCATTTGCTCTTCTGAAGTTTCATAGAGTTCTGGTATCAATTCCATCATGAGTTTAAGAGAAAAATTATGCCATCCCTTACTAAATAGACTGCTATTATTTTTTCTAAATTGAACTAATTCAAGTACTTGGTCTTGACTAAAAGAATCCTTTAACTTTGTGTTAATCGCTTCTTCTATACCTTCTCGTTCAGTATTTAGAGTTAAAATATGGGCAAGCTCATCTAGAACATTTCTAGACAATTCCCCAACTGAAATTGTTTCTAGCGATTGCATTTTTCGATATGCTTCAAAAGTATGTATTTCAGGTTTATTGTTTACATCAACTCGATAACCACGTATCTGATCTACTGAAGCATCAATCATTTTAGCAATGTACTTCAATAAGGTTGAGGCTCCTAAGGTTTTAGCTTCCTTAGCATACTCAACAATAACTTTCTTTTGTTCCTCACTAAGTTTCTTCGTTTCTGTAGGAACTGTTAAATTATTTAAATCATTTAGTAAATTAAACTCTTGAGCAGTATAGGAAGCTTTTGAAGCTCTGTATTCATCCGGATAAAATGTACATTTCCCAATTAAAATACCAAAAATATTATCTAACGTCGTACCGTCTGTTCTAAAACGTCCATAATCCGTCCGAGATTTTTCATTACCTGGTCCATGATAATATTTTCTTTTCCCTGTAAGGATTTTTAGACAATCCTCTATAAATTCATCTGTAATTTTACTATTGAATTCCTGCTGTTTTCTAAGAATTCTTTCAGCTTCTTTTCTATAAGCAGATGTTGAAAAAACATTGATCAATCGGCGTTTCTCACCATTTTCCACAACAGTGAAATCTCCTCTTACCTGACCATATTTTTCGAAACGTTCTAGTTGGATTTGACCAGGTGTTTGTTCAGCAAGTAATTTTCTATTTTCTTCAACTGCCTTACCATAATCAGATGATACTGTACCCCCATCCTCAGAAGCATCATCTAAATAGCTAATACCACGTCTCTTAACAATGTTCTTTAAAGCTATGA
This sequence comes from Streptococcus sp. GMD1S, assembly GCF_000296875.1. GTDB lineage: Bacteria > Bacillota > Bacilli > Lactobacillales > Streptococcaceae > Streptococcus. The sequence continues at coordinate 10,702 of NZ_AJQY01000467.1, forward strand.
ACAGCTCTTCATTCGTTAGTTGCTGATTCAAGCCATCTACACGAAGTCGATATGGATTAAGATTAATGGATACCTTAGAAAAATCAGTTAACAAACCATAGTCTTCAAATAGATCTTGAAAGCGAACACCACGGTGTTTTTTCCTACGATGTAATCGTCGAGCCTGTCTATTTTTTCTTCTTTCAACATTATTATCAGCTGTTGCAGCTGGAAAAAGACGAGAATTCGCATGGATAATCTTTCCAGAATTTTTTTCTAGAATTCCCACTCCTACGGATGCAATACCAATATCCAATCCTAAAACTAAACCGTTCATAGTCAATCTCCTAACTAGTTATCATATCAACTAAATTTTACTCTTTCCTTCCTAAAAAATCAAATAATTATAAGCAATTACTTAAAATCTTTTACTATATATAATTATATTCAAATTCTCCCACTTCCATCATTCACCACAAACAAAAAAGCGTGGTCTCACGCTTTTAGATTTCTATTTTAACTTGAGTGATTTCTACATAAAAAATCAATAGTTTATATGCCCCCTGCAGGGATCGAACCTGCAACTACTCCTTAGGAGGGAGTTGTTATATCCATTGAACTAAGGGA
>NZ_AJQY01000468.1:0-4369 GCF_000296875.1 Streptococcus sp. GMD1S
TAGCGCATAAAGAGGTCGTAGATGCTGGTTAGTTCGGTACGGACTTGTCTGGTCTTGCCGACTTCCTTGGCAGACTTATGCGCACGCGCCTGACTTTCCACCTTATCATAGTCTTCCTGCGCACTAATCACCGCCGTCAGCATAGGTGTCAGTCCTAGACTGGTAACGGCCGTATGGTAGGGTTCTTCACTGAGGGTTTTGAGCAAACTCTTGATTTCTGCCGTTTCCACATCATTGCTGTGCTTGGTGATATCCTTGTACTTGGCAAAGACTGGCTTCAAGGTCTCATGAGCTTCTTTGAGTTTGGTCTCCTTGATCTTAGCAAATCCTCGATGAAGAGTAAAGAGACCGACTAGGGCACTGTCACGATTGCGATCGACTTCGGTCAGGTTCGTCGCCTCTTTCTTTTCTACAATAGCGAGTTGGCCTTGGAAGTCTTCTAGCTTGCTCTTGAAGGAATCGAGATGCTTGCTATACATAGACTCGTCCTTATGTGCCTTGGCAAAAACTTCTAGTAGTTGACCCGTATCTACCATGAGACTTTCAAACTCACGGTTAGTAAAGTTGGTATAGCTTAGCGGACGGATAGTGAAAATTTTTGTCATGATGATAACCTTTCTATTAAACAAATCATTTAGTTTTTTCTTTATCAAACCAAGATTGGATTAGTTCTGGAAGATAGACCTGTTTTTGATCTGTTTTTACAATGCTTCCTTGTCTATCAGGTTGAATCAAAGGTCTATCCTTTCTAACATAGACTTGAAGCAATACACAGACCAAAAATAGGAGCCCCCATAGAGGAAGTGTCGATAGCATACTCTCCTCATTTTCTTTATCTTTCTTCATCAGATTTCTCCTTTAAGTTGATAAGACAATTCTAACAAATAGCAAAGAACTTATGACTCTCATCCGCTCAACTGTCTCCTTTATCATCCCAACAGCACTTTTTTAGTCTATTTCTTACTTTTACAGGATAAATCAGTAATTTCAGAAATAGAAAATCCCTATCTGACTGGAAATACACTCCGTCTGTCAGATAGAGACTCTTACTATTTTCAGATTTTAACTTTTCTAGCTTTAGAATACATCTAAACTTTAGGAAAAACGACTATTCGAAAGCTCGAAGACCCCAAAACTTTCTCAGATAGACCATTCGAAGCTTAGAATGCACCTAAATTTATGTATTTCTTATCATTCTAAGCTTAGAATACATATAAAATTTAGGAAGTCTATGTCTTCGAAACTTCGAAGGACTATCTCCCCACTCTGAGTGGCTCAATGACTTCTTCGACAAGTTGCTTACAAGCTTCCTTGATTTGTTTTTTATAGAGGAGGGGATTAAGGGCATCTGCCACTTCTATCTTATAGTCCTGATAGCGCTGGCTCTTGGTCAGTTGGCTTTCTCCTAGTTGTTTTTTAGCTCCCTTGCGGTAGTGTTCGACATAGTAACGGAGTTCATCCTCTCCAACATACCAACGTTTGCTAAATACTTGGATGTGTTGCTGGATGACCTCCTCAATCATCTGATCCAAGATATTTGCGATAGACTGACCACGATAGCTTTCCGGATGTTCTTGGACTTCTCTCCAAAGGTCAGTGATGATCTGGGCAAGATTTGGGTTGATCTTCTCCAGACTTTGGATATAGGTGTCCACTGCTTCTCTATCTTGAGCGCTTAAGTTCTTTTCTTGACTCTGACCTTGCTCGATCAGGCTTTGGATCAAGGTTAGGATATAGGCATAGTTAATCTCATCCACTTGGATAGACTCCAGCTCATAGTGAATATCAAGGGGCTCCCCATCCTCATCACCATCATCTCTTCGGCTTTTTAATTCTGCAAGGATATTTTGATAAAAACCTAGATAGTTTTCCAATTCTTCTGCGCTTAGTCCTGTCTGGGCGTAGATCTCTTCCTCATCATACTCTTTATACACTCGGATAGAGGCTAGATATTTATCAAAGACTTGATAAGCCTTGGCGAGCTTTCTCAACTCAGGTGTAGAAATCTGCTCGATTTGAAGCCCTTGCTCAGGATCATCTGTGATGAGATTTTGGAAATCACTGCAACTCCGTAAAAAGGTTCTCTTTTCCTCTTCCCAGCTAGGCGCTAGGACCTCGTTTTCTCCACCATTTGAGTAGAGCTTGAGGGCATTGTCCACCGCTTCCTTAAAAGCTAGAGGCTTCTGGAAGGTGATGATATGGCCATAGGTCTTACTAGAATCAAAAATACGGTTGGTTCGGCTAAAGGCCTGGATTAAGTCCTGCGGTTGCATGGGCTTTCTGTCGATAAAGAGAGTCGATAGACAAGGCGCATCAAATCCTGTTAAGAGACGATTGACCACGATAACCAAGTCCAACTGCTCATTGCGATAGAGGTATTTATCCTGTTTCCTAGCTAGACGGTTATTGACATCGGTGTTAAAGCCACGAAGATCCGCCATGGTAAAGTGAGTATCAAACTCTTGGTTGTAGTCCTCTAAGACCTGCTTCATGTGGTCTTGGTTGGCTCTTGAGTCCTCTTCGTTTTCAGTGACAGAGTAGGTGATGGTCGCCTTTGGAAAGTCTGGAAGGACCTGCTTGACCCTCTCAGATACTTTGACACGTGTCTGACCAGCCTTGACTCTTTTGAGTAGGTCATAGTAGGCTTGGGCTTGAGGGATGGACTTGACAGTCAGGATGGCATTGTAGGTCTTACCCACTCCTTTTTGGAAGCCTAGTTGTTGACGGGATTTATTGATAATAGCATCCAAGACTTCTAGCATGTGTTCCTCATTTTCGTAGACAGTATCTGGTATGTCATCTTCAGATCTATCCGTAATGAGGGTATTGCGATAGTCTACTTTAAAGCCTAAGACAGCTCCATCATGGATGGCTTCCTTGACCGTATACTCATGGAGACGGTCTCCATACTGTTGCTGGGTGGTTTGGGCAAGGTCACCGACCTGCTGGCGTTTATTTTCCTTAAAGATAGGCGTTCCTGTAAATCCATACCAGAGAGACTGTGGGAAAAAGGCCTTAATGTCCTTTTGTGTTTGTGGCGTCACGGCACGGTGGCATTCATCCACGACAAAGGCCACGCGGAGTCCCTTGATTTTGTCCGCATCTCTTTGGTAAAGACCTTGGTCAAATTTGCGCATCATGGTGGTGATTTTCTGGATAGTGGTCACCACGACCCGCTTATCATTACTTCCTAAGCGCTTGACCAAATCATGAGTATTATCCGTCTCATCGATATCAATGACATCATTGGTTGCATAGGAGAGGAAGGATGATGTGGTCTGTTGGTCCAAGTCCCTGCGGTCAACGACAAAAATCGTCTTTTGGATGGATGGAATCTGGAGGAGATTCCGAGCCACCTTATAAGAAGTCAGGGTCTTCCCTGAACCTGTTGTATGCCAAACATAGCCTGACTCCTGACGGCGCGAAGCTTCCTGCACCGCTTCGATAGCATGGATCTGGTAGGGACGCAAGAGGATGAGAGATTTCTTGCTATCATCAATGACAGAATACTGCATGACCATCTGGTGCGCACGAGGGATAGAAAGGACTTCGTGGGCAAAGCTAGTCAGGTTTGTCACAGGATGATTGTCCTTATCCACCCACTTAGTTAGAAATTGCTTGTTGAGTTTATTTTCCCTAGCTGCAGCGATATAGCGAGTATCTACTTTATTGGTCACAACAAACATCTGCAAGCTAGAGTAGATACCACGGAATTTCCCTTCACGGTCATATTTTTTAATCTGATGAAAGGCATCGATAAATGCTGCTTGGGAACTCTTGAGCTCGATTTGAATCATGGGTAAACCGTTGATGAGAAGAGTAACATCCAGTCTACGGTCTTGGTCCAGAGGATTTACTTTTTCTCTCTGGACTTGATTGACAACTTCATAGCTAGACTTTCCTGCTGCGATATTATCTCGCCAGATAACTGATAAACGAATGGTTCCTAGGCTGGCATCTTCTCTTTGAACTTCGACTTTAGCAATGCCATTTTCACCTACCAACCACTTAGCAGCATCATAGTAGCTGACAAAGTTCAGTTGGTTCTGAATCTGACGTTTTTCCTGCTCTGTCAATGGATGGTCTGCTAGTAGAGCAACATTGTTTTGGGCTAGTTTCTCAAAGAAGTTGTCCCATAGTTGTTCTTCTGTTTTGAGGTCTTCTCTATAAGTCCATTGGCTTTCACCAGTTACCAGTTGGTTGATTAGTTGTTTTTCTATCTCCAGTTCTGGTTTTACTTGCATCATTCTCTCCTTTAACGATGTTCTACTTTCTTTATTATAACATGTTTATCATTAAATTCCCCCTTCTTTCACAAAATATGGTATAGTAGAATCATACTATCTATGAGGAGTTTACATGTCACAGG
>NZ_AJQY01000469.1:0-4296 GCF_000296875.1 Streptococcus sp. GMD1S
CCTTACATACCCTCTTCTGATTAGTGCAATGAAAAGAAATAAGAGTGCATTTATGAATAAAATACAAAGGGTTTGAATAGTCCTATCTTTCACCATCCAAGCTACAAAAAGAATGAGAAGAACAGCCAAAACAATCACGACTTTTCTATAAAATCCATATTTCTTGCGTATTTCTAAATAATTCATTTTTACTCCTTTTCTAAATTATAAAATGTCATTACGAGAGCAGTTCTGAACCTTAAATGAGTCATTGACTAACAAAATGCTCTCTAATCAGTTCCCTAATTTTTTCTGATAGAATAGCCCAATGTGACCTGCAAAATAGGATCATAAACAGCTTTCATCTTAATTTATAACTTCTCTATTCTATCAAAAATAATCTCTTGCTTTTCGACACTTTCTCGGAGTGGTGACATGCCTAAAATCACTGTAAAAAATCCCAATAATAGAATACTATTAATAACAAGTAAGGCTCCCTCTGTTCCATTAACAGTATATAGATAAAATACAAAACATCCAAGAGTCGGAACAAGGATAAAAGGAAGAAGTTTGTAATGTTTTAATTGACGTTTATTTCCAACTGGTTTAAAGGTTATTTTATAATTTGTAACGTTATTCTCAAGTCTTTTTTGGACGCTATGACGAGCTCTTATGGCAATGAACCAGAAAGCAAGATAAGCTAGGGAAATGAATAGGCCATATAAGCCTATCTTTAAAGGAAGGTTATGACTAATCCCATTGTTTCTAAAAAAATTTGTCACAAGCCGATAGCCAGATCCCCCTATTGCTGTACCAATTGCAATCCCAATTGATTTACTCATAGTTGGAGCTACACTCTCAAAACGCATATCTCTTTTATCTAACTTTTGCATTTTTGCAGTAATTTCATCGGGAAGAGAACCCCAGAAATAGGATTTTGGTCTAACAGTCGTCAAATCTAGAATATACTTTTCTCCCTCTACTTCTACTATTTTGAAAAATACTTTATTCGTTTCTTTAAATTTTACCTTCATAGTCACCTTTAAATCCTTCTCAGAGTTAAAAAACTCTTTTCAATAACATTCCTAAATCGTTAGCCCCGTTTTTTAATAATAGTTAAACCAATTTTGACAGACATCTCTTTCGATGTTAACTGTATTGTGATCCCATAATTTGTTTTATCTGAGTAATTTACCCTGATTTGGCATGTAGTTTCCTCTGGTAGATCATATTTGATTTTCAGTTTCTGAAAGAGTTCAGACTGAGTTTCTGGCTGGTAGATAATTTCACTAAGCTCTGTTGTTCCAGTTCTTAACGTTCTTTTTACATTCAAGGAGTCAAAAACATCTCTTTTGACAACTAAGTTAAGAATTTCTTCATCAAATAAAGGATCTATCGCTGAATCGTAATGCAACTTGCCATTAGAATAACTAACGGGAACCGTTTTTTTATTTTCTCCGATTTGTATTCTATAGTCGCCCTTACCATCTGCCTTGGTAATGTCTAGGTCGATTTCACATCTTTTGACTTCGTCACCATTTTTTATATAGACGCTGCTTTTATAAGCTTCCAGCCCATTAAAATCCTTCTGCTCTTGTTCCAAAAATTTAAACATAGGATCAAACGTTTTTTCAAACTCGTACTGTTCCCTTGTTCTGTTTTTGGGAATGGTTTCACCACCCAAACTACAAGCATTCAATGAAGATGCTGTCATAAGAATAACAAGAACCCCAGTTACCCATAAACACCATTTAAACTTTTTCATATTTTACTTAATCCTTTTTTCGAGTCATAACAGTAAGATTTTTTCAAAAATTTATAAATGTTTAGTTAAACTTACACTAGTTCTACGTCGACTCCAGCTTTAGCAAAAGTTTCCTTAACTTGTTCAAAATTACTTGACATGATTGTCGCTTGTTTTAAATTTGGGAACTGCTTTAATTCAACCAAACTAACCTCATTCAAATCAAAAGTACTATCCTCACCATCCCACTGAGGAATCAGATTCATAAAAATTTCATTACCGCCATCCATATCAATCTCTTTTACAAGACTTGCATACTTCTGTGAAATCTGAAGATTTTTAAAGTATTCTAAGGCAGGCTCTACAAGTTCTGTACTTTCTGTATCAATATCCAACTCGCTAAATTCCTCTGAAAAATCAAAAATATCAAAAGCTGGCTTTAAAATATCTAAATCATACATCAATACTTGGATAATAGCTAGTTTAAAATTCAGATTATCAAAATGAAGATATTTTTCTTGAACAACTTTTGGATTTGATTTTTGACGTTCATGCTTGATTTCTGGATAGTAAGAAATGGTGAGTGGATATCTCATTACATCTGGTCTTCCATTAAAATTGGTTCCATGAGGGGTCCATAAAATAAAATTGAAATCCCCAGTTCTGTGTCTATCATAAAGAAAATAGGGAGGCTTCCCATCAGTGGATACTACGGCTTGACAAGGCATCTTGGGTAATTCTTCTTCTCCAAACATAGGTTTTACAACATCACCATAGTAGAAACTGATTGTAGAAAGTAGATGCTCATCATCAATATAGACCCTGCATTTCTTTAAATGATTCCGGATAGAAGACGAATGTTCAAATACAATACCAGCATTGTCGTAAACGTACTTTATGTATTTACTTTCTTTTTTGACAACCTGATCAGGCTTTCCTAACACGGCCTCAATATCTTTCAAAGATAAAGGAAAAGACAAGCTGGTTCCGTTCATTACCATTGAATTGTCATGAAAATTGATTTCGAGGTTTTTAGGATCTTTCTTTTTAAAAAAATTAAACATTCGATTCTCCTATTTATAATTTGTTTATCTAAATGCATCAAATCTATTTTTCTAACGTTAGAAAATTTACTGTATAAAATAAGGTTTTGCCGTATTTTTCGTCCGTAGGATTAAAAAAGCAGGAAGCCTTCTGAAAATTAATTACTCTTCACTAATAGACTTACCGCCTCAACATGATGCGTTTGTGAAACTCAAAAGGTTCGGGGAGTTCAAAGCTCCAGTGGAGCTTTGAAGCCTTCTTGCGTTAAAATGAAAAGGTGAGAGGATTAGCTACGTTTCACTAACAAACTCAGACACTCAGCGGTTCGAACTTACCGTATCATCTGTAAAAAAGCAGTCTTTCCGAAATAATGGAAAGTCTTTCGTTTTGATATTGTTCCATTCATAAACTGAACCTACAATATCTCCAACTATTGCTCCTAGCATGGTATTCCTCCTTACAAACTATTAGTTTAGACTGACATTTCTACTTGACATACTCGTCTATTTTATCAGCATATTTAGTTAAAAGATTCTTTGAATAAATTTTTGCATTACTTGAATTTCTAACTTCTTTCCAAAGAATAGAAGCTACTTTTAGTTTATTAGAGTAGTTGGCACTATTTTCGTCTGCACAGAAATCCTTTAGAAATTGATTCCATTGACAAACCGAATGATCATACTTGGCATAATCTGAATCTCCATAATAGACTTTTAGCATATCTTGGATTGTGAAATTCAAATCATTTTCTTTTTTTACTTTTCTCCAAGCTGTAGCCATATCAGCAGTAAATTTAAAGGGCGAAACACCTGTTAAAGTTGAGAAATATTCTCTAAAGTGTGCATTAAAGGAGAATCCACATTCAAGTAAGGGCGAATCTAAGGTAACGACTTCTACTCGTTTCTTATTTTTTTTTACTGATGACTTTTTAATCAAATTCCCCTTGAAGTACTGCTCAATAATATCATTGAGTTCCTGTTTTGTACCTCTATATTCAAGTCCTAATGACCTGCATATCTGTGAAAGTTCATCACGATACCAGTAATATTTATTAAATTCATCAAAGGATGAGATTTTTTCAAACATAGGTCTGCTTTCTATCAATATTTCACCTCCTTAAAAACAGTTTAGGTTTTCATCTCAAAATAATGGAGTTTTAGTTTCTTTATTTTGAGGATTAACTACGTTTCACTAACAAACTCACACACTCAGCGGTTCGAACTTACCGTATCATCCGTGAAAAAACAATCCTCACAAAATAAAGGAAAATCCTTCGTTTTGATATTGTTCCATTCGTAAACAGAACCTACAATGTCTCCAATAATTGCTCCTAGCATCCGTTTCCTCCTTATGGCATATCAGATTCGTTACACATTTCTAATGAGTCACTCTTTAAAAATGGCACCACCAAATCAATCCACTCATAAGGCAGGTAAGCTGATAAATAGCCGTGATTATAGCCCTTTGCTTCATACAAAATTGTATTTGAATGTAGCTGATGAAATAATTTCGCTGATTCTTTCACACAG
>NZ_AJQY01000470.1:0-3740 GCF_000296875.1 Streptococcus sp. GMD1S
CTGGTTGCTAAATTGGCTCGTCATAACTATGACCGTCTTGGCTTTGAAGCCAAAGATGGTGAATCAGATGAAGACGAATTGGTTCGTCAGTTGACCATTTCCATGATGATTCGTTCCAATGATGTAGAAGCTAGTCAAGTCGCTAGTCAAATCTTTGCAGCTCACAAGGAAAATCTTGCAGGACTTCCAGCAGCAATCCGTGCTCAAGTTCTCATCAATGAAATGAAAGACCATGAGACCAAGGACTTGGTCGCAACTTATCTGGACCTATATACTCATGCGACGGATGCGGTCTTTAAACGCCAGTTGGCAGGAGCTCTTGCATATAGTATAGATGCTGACAATATCCAAACCCTGATTGGCTCATGGAAAGATAAATTTGTAGTGAAACCACAAGACCTTTCTTCATGGTACCTCCAATTCCTCGGACACCAAGCTACCCAAGAAACTGTTTGGGTTTGGGCGCGTGAAAACTGGGATTGGATTAAGGCAGCCCTTGGTGGAGATATGAGCTTTGATAGCTTTGTCATCTTCCCATCGCATATCTTTAAAACAGAGCAACGCTTGGCAGAGTACAAGGATTTCTTTGAACCTCAACTCTCTGACCTTGCGCTTAGCCGTAACATTCGTATGGGTATCAAGGATATCGCAGCGCGTGTTGACTTGATTAAGCGTGAAAAAGCAGCAGTAGAAAAGGCTTTGAAAGCAAGTAAGTAATAGAGAAAAAACAGCGGATCTTGCAATCTGCTGTTTTTTGGAAGTCAGTATAAAGTGTCCATCCTGAAAATCGTGTTATAATAGCAATGTCAAAGAAATTTTACCTAGAATTGTATAGGATGTTAAAGAATTTCGTCTAGACAATTCGTGAAGAAAAGAATAATATAAATAGGAAATGCAGATGTTAGGAAAACAATTAAAATTATTTAGAGAACAAAATGGCTACAGTCAGAATCAAATAGCAGAATATCTGGGGACGACTCGTCAAACTATCTCAAATTGGGAAAATGATAAAACAATTATAGATAGTCATAGTTTGATTCGCTTAGCTGATTTTTATCAGATCTCTTTAGATGAGTTATGTGGACGAAAAAAGATTCCTGTTTACAAGAATTCAAAGATCAAGTCTATGATTTTAGCTAATGCTTGTACACTTTGGACCTGCTTCGCTTCCACTCATCGCTAAATCAATTGTTTTCCGACTAGCTTTTCAATTCTATTGATTCTAGGAGGACAATGATGTCTTACGTTTATTTAACTCTAGCTATTGTATCTGAAATAGCTGCTACAAGTCTGTTAAAACTGTCGCAAGGTTTTTCGAAAATGCTTTTTGGGATTCTTGCTTTAGTTTTGTATGGCTTGTGTTTTTTCTTTCTATCTTTGTCTTTGAAAGGCATACAACTAAATCTAGTCTATGCTATTTGGTCTGGTGTTGGTTTGGTTGGAACAACTGTGCTATCTATTTTGCTTTTTCATGAAAAAGTAACGTTCGCAAGTCTCTTGGGAATTGCTTTAGTTATTGTGGGGCTTGTTATATTAAACCTATCACAAAAGGTTCACTAATGAGGTAGTATGTTATGGGTGACAATTATTTTAAAAATAAAAGAGTCGTTATTATTGGTGCCAGTGGAAATTTGGGACAAGCCTATACACAAGCTTTTTTTCAAGCAGGTGCTCATTTATTTCTTTTAGGTCGCAATATGAATAAATTAGCCAGTTTTTCTGAGAATATTGCTTCCAAGATTCCGATTTGCTCAGTAGATATAACGAATGAAACTTCTATTAAAGTTGCAGTGTCTGAAGTTCAAAAGTGGTCGGATAATATAGATATTGTTATTAATGCAACGGGATTTGATGTACGAAAATCTTTATTATCTCACTCTGAGGAGGAGATCAATCAAACTATGACGATTAACCTAATAGGGGCTATCCTTGTCAGCAAACATTTTTTACCTTTGTTAAAAAATCAAAAAGGAGCAACCATTGTGCATTCAGGAGGTTTTGCAGATGGTAGGCTGGCCTTCCCCTATTATAGTGTAGATGTGGCGAGCCGCGCCGGACTTTTTTCTTTTATCGAATCAATGAACCGAGAATTAATACAGGAGCAGAAAAAGATGCATATAACTTATTTTTGCCCCAATGCAGCAGACACACCATCAGAAAAGCCTTATCATCCAGTTTGGAGAGAAATGGGGATCTCTATATCAAGTACAAATCAAGTAACCCAAGTTTTACTTAAAGGTATAAAATCTCGTAAAAGAGTGATTTTGATGGGACAAGGTACAAAGATTTTTACAACATTAAACCTTCTATCCCCAGCAATAGCGGATTATCTTTTACTGAGACGATACGGTCGTATTTTAAAAAAATATTTTGGATAAATTTTCTATTATTTTTCTAAGAATTTTCTCATATTTTAGTATTCTTTAAGAAAAAATAATTAAGATGTATGTAGCCTAAAGAAAGGATGTGGTGAATTCATGAAGTAGAACTTCTTCATTTTTTCACAGAAACTTAAAGCAGAAACAAAAATACAGAATGAATAAAGAGAAAATGATTGTTGTAGAAAAAGCACCAAGTGGAGGCTATCAGTAGTAGCAAGTGGTTCTTTAGTGGTCGGCTTGCTTGGTGGTTATATATTCGGTTCTTTGACTCAAAAATCAACAAATCAGCAGTCGACCGTTCAAACATCGAAAACCCAGCAAGATAATCAAGATGGCAATAATATGCAAAGTCACGGTGGACAACCGCCTCAAGGACAGGGTCAAAATAATGGCAATGGTATGCCACCTCAAATGAATGGTCAAGATGGACAAGGTGCTCCTGGCGGTAACGGTGGTCCTGGAGGGCCAGGAGGACAGCCGCCGCAAGGAAATAATAATCAAGAAAGCGGTAGCAATTCTATGAAGAAACCAGCCAATGCAGATGGAAGTACGAAGGACAAGGATAGCAATTCTAACCAAAATAATGAAGAAAACACTACAAAATCTTAATCCATTTGTTAAAGCCATGATATAATAATTAAAGAATTATACTAAGATCCAAAAAATGATACAAAAATTCTTTATTTTATAATAACCTTAGATGAAGCTGATTAGTATCTTATAGCAGGAGGAGAACAAGATGATTAAGATTTTACTAGTAGAAGACGACTTAGGGTTGTCAAACTCAGTATTTGACTTTTTAGATGATTTTGCAGATGTTATGCAGGTTTTTGATGGAGAAGAAGGTCTCTATGAAGCTGAGAGTGGCGTCTATGATTTGATCTTGCTTGACCTTATGTTGCCTGAAAAAAATGGCTTCCAAGTCTTGAAAGAATTGCGTGAAAAAGGAATCACGACACCAGTCCTTATCATGACCGCTAAGGAAAGTTTGGATGACAAGGGACATGGTTTTGAGTTGGGAGCGGATGACTACCTCACCAAACCTTTCTACCTAGAAGAACTCAAAATGCGGATTCAAGCCCTTCTCAAACGTTCAGGCAAGTTTAATGAAAACACCTTGACCTATGGGGATGTTGTCGTCAATCTTTCAACGAATGAAGTGAAGGTGGAAGACACGCCTGTGGAACTACTCGGAAAAGAGTTTGAATTGTTGGTTTACTTCCTTCAAAATCAAAATGTCATTCTTCCCAAGACACAAATTTTTGACCGTCTATGGGGATTTGATAGCGATACGACGATTTCTGTTGTAGAAGTCTATGTTTCAAAAGTTCGTAAGAAACTGAAGGGTACAGCCTTTGC
>NZ_AJQY01000471.1:0-3064 GCF_000296875.1 Streptococcus sp. GMD1S
AGTCCAGAGCAGTTAGAAGAGATTAAGCCCATCATCTCAAGTCAGCTTCAGCTAACGGGGATGGCGGAAATGGCACCATATCTCTACGGTGATGAAATAGCTAAGATACAGGGTCAGATACCAGTTGGAATGCCTTATGCTGCGGGCTATGCTTATGGCTATCATCTGATACAAGCCTATCTGAAAATGACTGGCAAAACTATTATTGAAGCAACTGTGACACCAACGGAACAGATTTTAGAGGCGACTAAAGATTTTTGGAAATGACACTTTTGCTTGAAAATCTGCCAGAGTCTGATATAATGAAAGTAATTTTTGGAGGTGACTATATGCACTATAAAAGAGTTGAATTAAAAGTTACAAATCAAGGTATCCATGAGCGCAAGATCTTTCAAGGTGTTAAGATTTTCAGTCGTAGCAAGTTGTCCAAAGATCAGAAAAGTATTCTAACACAGAAGCTTTACCTGACACCGAAGCAAAACATTGTTTACTATCAACGGAAAGATATCAACTATGACCAGAACTGGCATCATAATAAGGACTATTATGAGCTAGCTTATGGCCAGTTGGACAGAGAGACGGTTTTTAAGGTTTGCCAAGATTTTGACGACCTGACTCCTTTTATAGAGGATGAGCTGCTGGAGAAGCTAAAAGAAAAGCGGTCAGCAGGCAAATTTTTTGAAAAATTAGATATATAAAAATCCGACTGCTTTCATAAGCAGTCGGATTTCTCTAATTTATAGTTTGATAATTTTTCATAAGGGAAAATAGATCTATTTTTATCATGAACAGCTAACTTAGTTAGAAATTGTAGAAACAGTATAGTTGAAATCTATGAAGAATAAGTGTATAATCAAAAAAATGATTGAGTGCTCACTCAATTTTGTAGATGTGTAAAGGAGTTCATACAATGGTTGTTCAAGCAATACAATATAGTCGTTTCGGTGATGAAGAAGTGTTAGATTTAGTGAACATTAAATCTGATTCTTTGAAACTGAATCAAGTGAGGGTAGAAGTTCATGCAGTTGGTTTAAATCCTATTGATTATAAGACTTTTGAAGGTGCAAAGCCACTCCGATTTCTATCTTTTATGACAAAACTCAGGAAGCCAAGTCGTTGGTTTGAGTCAAAATCATCTCTTTTTCCAAGAGGTGTTGGTCGGGATTTTGCTGGAGTTATCACAGAAGTTGGTGAAGGAGTAAATCGGTTTGCAGTAGGGGATAAGGTTTTTGGAACAATGATCAGTGACCCTGGATTGGGTACCAAGAGGGGAGCTTTGGCAACAGAAGTTTGTGTCAATGAATCAGAAATTGTGTTGAAACCAGAGATGATTGATATGAACCATGCAGCTACTATGGGTGTAGCCTCTCTAACAGTGGGAGGTGCTTTTAGAAAGATTGATCTAAACTCTAAAGATGTTGTAGTTATTTCAGCAGCAGCAGGTGGTATTGGAAGTATCGCAGTACAGTATGCAGTTGCTAAAGGTGCGACAGTTATTGGAATTGCAAGTAAGAAAAATTCAGATTATCTAAAGTCCTTAGGTGCCATACCAGTAGCTTACGAAGGAAACATCCAGAATGCTCTTCTATCAGCAAGTCCAACGCCGATTACAAAGTTCTTGGATTGCTATGGAAGTGATTATGTTAAATTGGCTTTCAGTTTGGGATTGAAGGGCACTGCTATTGGAACGTTAGTACCTTCACCATATGTTATGATAAGAGGTGCTCAGTTCACGGGTCCGAGACATTCCACATATGATGATTTTAGAGTTCTAGCGGAAATGGTCTCAGATGGGAAGGTTCGGCTGAATATTGATCAGGTTTATGATTTTTCTCTAAAGTCTGTTAGAGAGGCATATCGTAGTCTGAAGTCGGGACACACTCGAGGTAAGAAGGTTATAAAAGTAAGAGAGTAGCAGAGAGGTGCCAGCAATGGAAAGTTTAGAACAAAAGTATGCTCAGACATTAGAAAATAGCAACTTGAGTTTAAAACAACGTCAAGTATTATTATCAAGTCTAAAGCTATTTTCAGAAATTGGCTTTGAAAATACAACAGCCAGCCTTATTGCTAAGGAGGCTGGAGTTTCAGAAGGGACCGTTTTTAGTTACTTTAAGACCAAGGAAGGCATCTTAGAGGCTATTCTGTCAACTTTTCTCGAACAGGTTATTCCAGATGTAATTGCTGATTTTTCTGAGAAGAAATTTACAGCAAGCCAAGAGAGTTTTCCAGTGTTTTTGAGAAGCATTGTTCGAGATAGACTAGTTTTCATTCAGGAGAATCAAATGCAAGTTAAAATTCTCTTGAGTCGTTCTTTTATTGATGAAACTACTTCTGACCAGTTAGGGAATGTTATTGTTCACTCTATCATTAAGTCAATTAGTCCAGTTCTGAATCAGTTTAAAGAGAATGGTGTTATCCGAGATTGGTCAAACGAAAGAATTGTTCGCTATATTTTAGCCTTGAGTCTTTCTTATGCTCTTCCAATGATGTTGAATGATAATGAGGACCTAGACATAGATGAAGCAGTAAATGAAATAGTTGAATGTCTGTCTTTTGCCTTAGTAGAAGTAAAATAAATCTTGATTTTAAGCTTACTATTTTAAATAGTGAGCTTTTTTGAAGCCAACATAAAAATCCCCAATCATAATGATTGAGGATTAAGCAAATGAATCTTAAACAATACCTTAACTATCATAGCCTTGGCTACATTGTTAAAAGTTGTTTTAACTGTGTGGAGGATCTTGATCCTGATGTCTTCGAGTCGATCATAGTATACTGCCATCTATTCATCTGACAAGAGAGATTTTATCATCCAGATATTCATAGCTGGGTGGCCGGCGGCGTTAGAAAGTGGTTGTTTTAGTGCTGTAAAATCATAGTGTTGATAGATGGTCACAGCCGTAGCCAGTTCAGTAGTAGTTTCTAGATAAAGCTGTTCATAACCTGCTAGGCGGGCTTCCTGGAATATGCGCTTTATCAACCTACTGGAATAACCTTTGCCACGACTGTTTTTAGTGACATACAGTTTTTGTAATTCAGCAATCTTATCAGACACAGGTGCAAA
>NZ_AJQY01000472.1:0-2419 GCF_000296875.1 Streptococcus sp. GMD1S
TCGTCTTCGCTGATTTGACCGTCAATGACAGATGCTACCTCAATCGCCATGATATAGAGCGCTCGCTTGTCAACCGTTAGAATATCCTTATGAGTCGTGATTATTCGAAGATAGTCTCCTTTTTCTCGCCCATCACTTTCATAAGAATCTTCAAAATTTAAATTTAAATTTTCACGCTTAAAAGTCGCCCAAGAGTCTTTTCCTATTCTAAAATCAGCCATTCCCCAACGCTCATCATTTGAAGAAAATTTATCTAGAGTTAAACTCAAATAAAAATTATCATCAAATGCATAAGAAAAACCAACTTTCACTCCCTTACGTTCTTTGAACCACATTTTCCAAGGATATTCCATACAGTTTTGGTATATACTAGTTTCGTAGTTGCCTTTAAGATATAATCTCACTCATCTTCCTCATCATCATAAACACGTTCGCCGTGGATTTTGATGTATTCTTCTCGAAGCCGTTCCTCCTCTTCCCATAGAGGATCTCTTACCGGTACCATTGTCTTTAATTCTTCCAAACTGATTTCAACAGCTTCATCATAAGTCAGTGAAAGAACATCCTTGTGATATTTCTTAAATTCTTCTACACTTAGCCAACTTTGCTTGCCGTCTTCGCTAATCTGACCATCAATGGCAGATGCTACTTCAGTTGCCATAATGTATAAAGCACGTTTGTCTACAGTTAAAACATCTATATGAGATGTTGCGATACGTAGATAATCTCCACGTTCTCTCCACTCTGTAATGAAAGTTTTTTCAAATTCCAATTGAATATTTTCATCAGAAAACGAATTCCAAGGATCACTCTTGTCATATGGTATATGATTCCATCGTTTATCATTAAATCGCCATTTATCAAATTGAACTCCAAAAAAGAAATCATCTTGTAGCATCTCATCATCACCAACGTTTGAGTATGTAATAGGATGACCATGCCATTCCTTAAACCACATTTCCCTGAGCAACTCTCTTGTCGTAAAGGTTATTTTTTTCTTAAAATCACTTTTGATATATAGTCTCATAAATCTGAGATATCGCCTCCATGTGCTAGTATATATTCTTTTCGACGAGTGGCTTCTTCCTCCCAAAGAGGGTCGTCTACCACATCCATCGTTTGAATTTCAGTCAAACTTAGTTCATTTACTTCTTCAAAAGTTAAAGATAGAATAGCCTCATGTTTTCTTTTAAACTCTTCAATTGTCAACCAGCTATTCTTAGCATCCTCGCTAATTTGCCCGTCAATAACCTTTGCAATCTCAAGCGCCATAATGTACATAGCTCGTTTATCAACTGTCAAAACTTCTAGATGGGTGGTTAAAATACGGAGATAGTCTCCCTTTTCAGTATAATCCGTAGCAAATGCATCTTCAAAATTAATTTCAATACTTTCCTTAATATGTGAAAAGAGTCTTCGTACCCCTTCCTTTAGGGGGACACTAGACCATCTCTTATCGGCAGTGCCTTTCCTCAAGGATAAATTTGAGAAAAAATCTTCTTGTAATGCATCATTGTTCCCAGCATTTGAGTAAGAAATTTGCTCATCTTCTGGAAACCACATTTTACCAGCTAGTTCTAAATAACCATAAGGTACTCTTTTTGTATAATCACCTTTTAAATATAATTTCATTGTTCACTCCTTATTGCGTCAAGTATTTAAAAGCTTTCCACATATTTTTGATAACTTCTTCTTTAGCTCCTTTTCCAAGTCCATTTAGTTCAGATTGTTCATTTACCCAGTTTACAATATCCTGCCTACTTGAAATAGTTGAGGCTTCAATATCTATGTCGAGGTTATAACCTGACTTTCCACTCCCCGATTGAACTTGGATTTTCCCACTATCTGGCTCCGCATCAACTCGAATATTATCGACTTTTTTACCGTTAACTCGTCCAGAAATCTTTTTTCCAAAAGACTTACTCGTCGGTTTATTTGCCTTCCAGCTGTCATAGTTACTGGAATAATCAACCTGAATTTCGCCATTTAGTAAGGCCGTCTTTGTGATAGCTGATAAGCTAGTTACTGCTCCACTAGCTATCAGTACATTCCCATATTGAACCCCTGTTACAGATGCTGCGGTACCAGCTACGATACTTGTCCCTGCTGTTGGCGGACCAGCCATTACACTCAAGACTTCTAGGGCTCCACTCGCAAAGTAAACTCCCAATCCAGAGAAAATTTGAGCTACTCCACTCCAAAATTCGACTGAATTTGCTTCAAAGTTTTGGGCTTTTAGTTCATCAAGCTTTTTGTTAACCAAATGAGTATAGTCATCATCATATTTCCCATTTTTTAAAACGACATAGCCTTGCTCCAAGGGATGAATGTCAATGATATTCCCTGTTTCATCAATCTTAAGAGTGTGATTGTAGTCGTCAATTATTTTATCCCATTCGGACTTGTCGTGACCTTTTAA
>NZ_AJQY01000473.1:0-1686 GCF_000296875.1 Streptococcus sp. GMD1S
GAGTCAATAATGAGGAAGTCTGGCTGAATTCTTTCTACTTCTGCGCGAACACTCTGCATATTGGTCTCTGCATAGAGATAAAACTCACTATCAATATCACCCAAGCGCTCTGCACGGAGTTTAATCTGCTGGGCAGACTCCTCCCCACTGACATAGAGAACAGTCCCTACTTGGGACAGCTGAGTTGAAACTTGTAGGAGAAGGGTTGATTTCCCAATCCCAGGATCCCCACCGATGAGGACGAGACTTCCTGGTACCACTCCGCCTCCAAGCACACGGTTGAATTCCTCCATATCCGTCTTGGTTCGATTGACATTGATGGAAGTCACCTCAGCCAGTTTCATGGGCTTGGTTTTCTCACCTGTCAAGGACACACGCGCATTCTTGACCTCTGCAACCTCAACCTCTTCTACAAAAGAAGACCAAGACCCACAGTTTGGACAGCGTCCTAAATACTTAGGTGAGTTGTACTCACAATTTTGACATACAAATGTCGCTTTTTTCTTAGCTATAATAATTCTCCTTTTACGGTTACTCCGAAAGAATGCCACTTATACAATGTATTTTGAAATTTATTCTGGTTGGCAACTCCGACAGCAGACAAATCGACAGAAACCTGATAATTCTCCTTGACAGCTGCCAAAACGGAAGCCTTGACACAGAAATTGCCATCTACCCCTATAAACTCTATGCTCTTAGCACCATTTCCCTCTAAAAAATCTTTTAAATCTGGATTAGTAAAGCAAGAAGCCCGACACTTCTCAAAGATACGAGAAGATACAACTAACAAGTTGGTCGCAAATTTCTTCTTTCTATCTTTTCTCTCCCAGAAAAAACGATTGAGAATATAGATAACTCGGTCGCTGGGATAAGTAGCAATTTTGTCATTTACAGCTGCAGTCAGTTCTTCATGATAGGCTTTTCCTACAGCAACATAATCTGACTGCATGTCTACAACTAATAAATAGTCTGCCATTTTATCCCTCTATTTCCCTGTCGATCCAAATCCACCAGTCCGCACGCCATCTGCCTCATCTCCATCTGCAATCAAGAAAGGAGCAAAGACAGCCTGAACCACACGTTCCCCAACTTCGAGAACCACTTCCTGATCAGTAATATTTTTCATCTGAGCAAAGATATGTCCTTCATTCCCTGGATTGCCATAATAGTCTCCGTCAATGACACCCACAGAGTTAATCAAGACCAAGCCTTTTTTACGAGGGTTTGAAGAACGGTCATAGAGATAGAGCACCTCTGTCGGTTGCATATAAGCCTTAACTCCTGTTGGGACCAATATAATCTCACCTGGCGCAATGACAGTTCGTTCGGCAACCTTTAAATCGTACCCAGCTGCATGAGCTGTCTCACGCTTAGGCAACAAATTTTCATCTGTAAAACTCGAAACCAATTCAAAACCACGAATTTTCATATTTTTCTCTTTTCTATAATCATTTATTCTAGGCTATTTTATCTTATTTATTCGAAAAAAGCACGAAAAAAGAGCACACAATTCACATCGCTTAGGGCTGCTGGATTCCTCCCCTGACCCGCTTCACGCAGAACTGTTGCTCCACTATTCATTATACCACATTCCCCTCTGTTTTTAAAGAGAAATTATTTTTTCCGTCGATTTCGGAAAAAGTCCTGCATAATCGCTGCACAGTCATCTTCCAAAATTCCCGTTTC
>NZ_AJQY01000474.1:0-1271 GCF_000296875.1 Streptococcus sp. GMD1S
TAACGACCAGCCTCAACCTCGGCTGGATTGTATTTAGGTGAAAGTTCTTTAGACATTATTTTTTCTCCTTTTATTTTTTTCAAATTTATAATATCTTTTTGATGGATCTAAATAGAAATATTTTAACAACCAAATCATGCCCCTTCCAATAATTAATGATAATATAAAACATAAGAAAACAATTATGGTTGAGGCAAGAAATTCAGATGTCCAATCAGCTGACAAATTTATTATTTTGGTCAATTCTACTTTAATCTTCAATCCCCATATAATTTCAACTAACTTTGGAATAATACTCAACATTAATAAAGTAAGAAAACTGTATATTTGAATTCGGTAGAGGTGTCTATCCATTTTATCAGTTCTTTTTGGTTTTTTCTTATATTTATTTGTATCAAACTGAGAATTTATTTCCCCTATTAGATTTGGAATTAGTATTGGTAAAAACCAACTTAGAGCATTGATTAATTCGTTTTCAACTTGATTAAATACTGTCAACAATAATATACTCATTGTTACAGTTAGCCATGATGCAATCACTTCTTTTATATCTTTTGCACCATATCCAATCAGATTATAAATTTGCCACCAGTAAAATAAAAATAGTGTTATAAGAAAAAGAAAAATGATAACATCTAAAAATAAATCATTATAAAAATCGAGAAATCTAGAAAAAAAGTAATAAAGATATATAAAAAAACATAAAAAAGAAGTAAATGTCATTGTAGCATATACATTCCAAAGCGTCTTTCCTTTAGGTATATATATTTTATTCATTTTTTTAAAAATTATAATCGATATAACACTTTTTATAACAGATAATATAAATGGTATTACTAATGTTACTATCGCGCTAAGCCAGTAACCAAATTGGTTTTCATGTATACTATAATTCTTTGAAAAATATTCATATAAGTTTATTAAAATTGATTCAATTAGATTTTTATTGTAGAGAAAGTATATCAAAATTCCACAATATATCCCATCAAAAGTATAAATAAAAGCCAAGGATAGCTTACTTTTAGAAAGAAATTCTTTTAAATTAAATCTACGATTGGGCTGGAATGAATAAATTGAGTTCAATTAATCTTCCTCCCATCTAATGATTGTTTTTCCCACTCACTCCTCAGCAAACCATATATCAGACTGTCACAGCGGTTTCCTTGGGCATCTTTGCGGTCCCGGATACGAGCTTCAAGGGTAAAGCCAAGCTTTTCTGCGACTCGTTGACTTTGGACATTGTAGCCAAAACAAGTCAGCTCAATCTTGTG
>NZ_AJQY01000475.1:0-1222 GCF_000296875.1 Streptococcus sp. GMD1S
AGCATCAATCGTTTGAATTTCTTCCAAACTCATCTCATTTGCTTCATCAAAGGTTAAAGATAAGATATCTTGGTGATTTTTCTTGAATTCCTCGATTGTCAGCCATGTTTTCTTGTCATCTTCACTAATTTGTCCATTAAAGATTGTGGCAATCTCAATGGCCATGATATAGAACGCTCTTTTATCAAGTGTGAGAAGTTCAAGATGGGTAGAGGCCAAACGTAAACAGTCTCCATTTTCGCGAAAATCTGTTACATAAGCATCTTCATAATCTAAATTTAGTTCTTCATCAATTTGTGAAAAAAAGCGATATTTTATCCCTTCTTGTATCGGAACATGCAACCAAAGTTCATCATAATCCTGTTTATCTAGTTTTAGATGAATGGCTATATCATTCCTATCTCTGATTTTAAGAAAACCAGAATAGGAGAGAGGGATGCCTTCTCCTTGATAATTTTCAAACCACATCCTTTTCGCTAGTTCCATGTAATCAAATGGAATTTCTTTGGTGTAATCGCCTTTGATGTAAATTCTCACTCGTCGTCCTCGTCGTCATAAACACGTTCGCCATGGATTTTGATGTATTCTTCACGAAGTCGCTCTTCTTCATCCCACAAAGTTTCCTCTACAGGTTTCAAACTTTTCAGTTCCTCCACGCTGATATCGGTTGCTTGATCGTAACTTAGTGATAAGACATCCTTGTGCAACTCCTTAAAAGTCTCTACATCCATCCAGGTCTCCTTGTCATCCTCGCTAATTTTTCCATCAATTGCACCAGCCACCTCGATCGCCATGATATACATAGCACGTTTATCAACCGTTAAAATATCCGTATGTGTTGTAGCAATCCTAAGGTTTTCTCCACGTTCTCTCCCATCAGTAATAAAATCATTTTCAAATTCAAGTGTTATATTCTCATATTCCAAAGACAACCAAGGATTACTAGGAATTATAAAAGGAGCCTTATCCCATCTTTCGTCAACTGAAGACCATTTGTGTAACCGAACACCAAAGTAAAAATCATCCTGTAACATCTCATCATCACCAACATTGGAGAAACTTATTTTCTTGCCATTCCGTTCCTTAAACCACATCTTCCAAACAAGCTCTCTTGTTGTAAAGGTTATTTTTTTCTTAAAATCACTTTTGATATATAATCTCACTCTTCTTCCTCGTCGTCCAACTCTACCTCTCCATGGATTCGGATATACTCCTCGCGCTT
>NZ_AJQY01000476.1:0-1207 GCF_000296875.1 Streptococcus sp. GMD1S
AAAGAGATGAAGAAAACAACCTCTAAACTCTTTGTAGTGCCCTATATGCTTTGGATTGTCCTCTTTGTCCTCGCACCCTTGGTCTTGATTTTCGGTCAATCCTTTTTCAACATTGAAGGGCAGTTTAGTTTAGAAAACTATAAATCTTACTTTGCGTCACAAAACTTGACCTACCTCAAAATGAGCTTCAACTCTGTGCTCTATGCTGGGATTGTAACTCTAGTGACACTTCTTATCAGCTATCCAACAGCCCTCTTTTTGACTCGTCTCAAGCACCGTCAACTCTGGCTCATGCTGATTATCTTGCCGACATGGATCAATCTCCTCCTCAAGGCCTATGCCTTTATAGGAATTTTTGGTCAGAATGGGTCTATTAACCAATTCTTGGAATTTATCGGAATCGGTTCGCAACAGTTGCTCTTTACGGATTTCTCCTTTATTTTTGTCGCAAGCTACATCGAGCTTCCCTTTATGATTTTGCCGATTTTCAATGTCTTGGAGCGTTAGTGCTGGTTGGGGTTACTTCTTTCACCACCGCTTGGTACTTGACAGTAACAGGAGTTCCGTTGGCATCCACACGAGTCAATTCAAGTTCTGGTGTTTCACCCTTGAACTGTTTATCAGGAGTGAAGGTCACCTTACCATCTGCGTCCACTTCGAACTTACCAACATTTGGCACTTCTTTCACAGTTGCACCATTGTCAAATAGTGGAGTTGAATCAGCTGGGAATGGAACAGAATCATGGCCTGGAGTGAAGGTCACTTTACCTTCTTGTACCTGACCTTGCAGACCTTCTGTCTTATCACCTGAACCAGTTGGCGTTACTTTCGTAAACTCTGGACTATAAGTCGCAGTAACTGGGGTACCATTCTTATCTACGCGTTTGACTGTGACTGGATCTGGTTTGCCTACAAACTGCTTGTCTGGAGTGAAGGTTACTGTTCCGTCTGGAGCAATCGTATAGGTTCCTTGACCTGGAATGGTCTTCTCTTTGCTTCCATCTTCGAAGGTTGGCTCGACTGTTTCATCAATTGGAACCAGTGGATCACCACCTTGGAAGATTGGAGTACCAGTTTGTGGAAGTCCTTGAGGACCTGTACTTGTTGCACCGGTTCCAGTTGGAGTTACCTTAGTAAACTCTGGGCTGTATGTCGCAGTAACTGGGGTGCCATTCTTATCCACACGTTTCACTGTAACTGGATCTGG
>NZ_AJQY01000477.1:0-1178 GCF_000296875.1 Streptococcus sp. GMD1S
GGTAGTCAAGCGACTCCAACTCAGCCAAGTAAAACGGAAGTGAAGACAGCAGAAGGCACATGGAGCTTCAAGTCCTATGACAAGACATCTGAAACTATTAATGGAGCAGATGCCCACTTTATCGGTACTTGGGAATTCACTCCAGCGCCAACAGTGACTCATAAGGCAACTCACGAGTTTGTCAGCGGAACTCCAGGAAAAGAACTTCCACAAGAAGTAAAAACTCTGCTTCCAGCAGACCAAACAGACTTGAAAGATGGCAACCAAGTAACTCCAACACAACCAAGTAAAACGGAAGTTAAGACAGCAGAAGGCACATGGAGCTTCAAGTCATACGACAAGACTTCAGAGACTGTCAACGGTTCAGATGTTAAGTTTGTAGGAACATGGGAATTTACAGCGAGCCCAGCATCAACAGTGACTCATAAAGCAGTTCACGAGTTTGTCAGCGGAACGCCAGGAAAAGAACTTCCACAAGAAGTGAAAACCTTGCTTCCAGCAGACCAAACAGACTTGAAAGATGGCAACAAAGTAACTCCAACGCAACCAAGTAAAACAGAAGTGAAGACAGCAGAAGGTACCTGGAGCTTCAAGTTCTACGATAAGACATCGGAAACAATTAATGGATCAGATGTTAAGTTTGTAGGTACATGGGAATTCACCCCATCCCCAACCTATAAGGCAACTCACGAGTTTGTCAGCGGAACTCCAGGTAAAGAACTTCCACAAGAAGTGAAATCCCTGCTTCCATCAGACCAAACAGACTTGAAAGATGGCAGTCAAGCAACGCCAACGCAACCAAGTCAAACAGAAGTTAAGACAGCAGAAGGTACCTGGAGCTTCAAGTCTTATGACAAGACATCTGAAACCATCAATGGAGCAGATGTTAAGTTTGTAGGTACATGGGAATTTACAGCAACTCCAGTTCCAACAGTGACTCATAAAGCGGTTCATGAGTTTGTCAGCGGAACGCCAGGAAAAGAACTTCCGCAAGAAGTGAAAACCTTGCTTCCGGCAGACCAAACAAACTTGAAAGATGGAAGTCAAGCAACACCAACGCAACCAAGTCAAACAGAGGTTAAGACTGCAGAAGGCACATGGAGCTTTAAGTCCTATGACAAAGCATCAGAAACCATCAATGGAGCGGATGCCCACTTCGTCGGTACTTGGGAATTTAC
>NZ_AJQY01000478.1:0-1172 GCF_000296875.1 Streptococcus sp. GMD1S
GCAGTAACTGGGGTGCCATTCTTATCCACACGTTTCACTGTAACTGGATCTGGGTTTCCAACAAACTGCTTGTCTGGAGTGAAGGTTACAGTTCCGTCTGGTGCAATCGTGTAGGTTCCTTGGCCTGGAATAGATTTCTCTTTGCTTCCATCTGCGAAGGTTGGCTCTACTGTTTCATTGATTGGAACTAATGGGTCACCACCTTTAAACGTTGGAGTTCCTGTTTGCAGAAGTCCTTGAGGGCCTGTGCTGGTTGCGCCGGTTCCTGTTGGTGTTACCTTGGTCACTGTTGGGGTATATGTCGCAGTAACTAGGGTGCCATTCTTATCGACTCGTTTAACCGTTACTGGAGCTGGAGTACCAACATATTGTTTTTCTGGTGTAAAGGTAATAGAGCCATCTGGATTGATGCTGTATTCACCTACACCCGGAACTGTTTTCGTTGACTGTCCATCTTCGAAAGTCATTGGTTTCGTATCATCCAGTGGAACAGCTGGATTACCTTCTGTGAAGGTTGGGGTACCTTTTTGCGGTTGACCTTGGATACCATTTGAAGTGGCATCCGTTGAAGTTGGAACTACTTCTTTCACTACTGCTTGGTACTTGACAGTAACAGGAGTTCCATTGGCATCCACACGAGTCAATTCAAGTTCTGGTGTTTCCCCCTTGAACTGTTTGTCTGGGGTGAAGGTTACCTTGCCTTCTGCGTCCACTTCAAACTTACCAACATTTGGTACTTCTTTCACAGCTGTCCCAGTGTCAAATAGTGGAATTGAATCAGCTGGGAATGGAACAGAGTCATGGCCTGGCGTGAAGGTCACTTTACCTTCTTGGGCCTGACCTTGAAACCCCTCTGTCTTATCACCTGTACCAGTTGGCGTTACTTTCGTAAACTCTGGACTGTAGGTCGCAGTCACCGGGGTACCGTTCTTATCCACCCGTTTCACTGTGACTGGAGTTGGGTTTCCAACAAACTGTTTGTCTGGAGTGAAAGTTACAGTTCCGTCTGGTGCAATCGTGTAGGTTCCTTGACCTGAAATCACTTTTTCCTTGCTTCCATCTGCGAAGGTTGGTTCAACTGCTTCATCGATTGGAACAAGTGGGTCACCACCTTGAAAGCTTGGAGTGCCTGTTTGTGGAACACCCTGAGGACCTGTGCTGGTTGCGTTAGT
>NZ_AJQY01000479.1:0-1001 GCF_000296875.1 Streptococcus sp. GMD1S
ATCACAACTCCAGGAGTCCAAGGTGAGCGTACGATTAAGACTCGTGTCTACAGTTCCAATGGTCAAGTTGTTGACCGTCAAGAATTGTCTAATGAGGAAACCCTAGCTCCAGTAACGCAAATAGTCAAAGTCGGAACAGCTAAACCAACTATGGTACCGAACGAAGCACCAAAAGCAGACGCTCTTCCAGAGTATCCGTTGACATATACGGATGAAACCCGCATTGAGAAGATTGCGTTCAATATCGAGGAGCAACATACGGACGAGCTTGTTCGAGATGCTCGTCAAATCGTGACTCCGGGTGTCCAAGGCGAACGAACTATCAAGACTCGCGTCTACAGTTCCAATGGTCAAGAGGTTGATCGCCAAGAGTTGTCTAATGAGGAAACCCTAGCGCCCGTAACACAAATCGTCAAGGTCGGCACAGCTAAGCCAACCATGGTACCGAGTGAAGCGCCGAAAGCAGACGCTCTGCCAGAGTATCCGCTAACTTACACCGACGAAACGCGAGTTGAAAAAATCAACTTTAGTATTCGTGAAGAAGAAACCGATGAGCTTGTTCGTGATGCCCGTCAAATCGCCACTCCAGGAGTACAAGGCGAACGGACTATC
Source organism: Streptococcus sp. GMD1S (assembly GCF_000296875.1). Lineage (GTDB taxonomy): Bacteria > Bacillota > Bacilli > Lactobacillales > Streptococcaceae > Streptococcus. The sequence goes on from NZ_AJQY01000479.1 coordinate 613, forward strand.
AAGACTCGCATTTACAGTTCTAACGGTCAAGTTGTTGACCGTCAAGAATTGTCTAATGAGGAAACCTTGGCTCCAGTAACGCAAATTATCAAAGTCGGAACTGCTAAGCCAAATATGGTACCAAGTGATGCACCGAAAGCAGACGCTCTGCCAGAATATCCACTGACTTATACAGATGAAACGCGCGTAGAGAAAATAGCCTTTAATATCGAAGAGCAATATACGGATGAGCTTGTTCAAGATGCTCGTCAAATCGCAACTCCGGGTGTCCAAGGCGAACGAACTATCAAGACCCGTGTCTACAGTTCCAATGGTCAAGTTGTTGACCGTCAAGAACTTTCTAATGAAGAAACCTTGGCTCCAGTAACGCAAATTGTCAAAGTCGGGAC
>NZ_AJQY01000480.1:0-2155 GCF_000296875.1 Streptococcus sp. GMD1S
GATACGGCCAATCTCAAACGTTACTTTGATGTAGAGACCTATGAAACACGAGGTTCTGCAATAAATGACCAGGATATAGAGCGGATTCAGCGCCTGCATGAACTGCATGGAGTCATTGTCTTTACAGATCCAGATTTTAATGGGGAGCGGATTCGTCGCATGATTATGACGGCCATTCCAACAGTACAGCATGCCTTTCTCAAGCGAGATGAGGCTGTTCCCGAATCTAAGTCCAAGGGACGTTCTCTGGGAATCGAACACGCCAGCTATGAAGATCTAAAAACAGCGCTGACTCAGGTGACAGAGCAATTTGAAAACGAGAACGAGTTTGACATCAGTCGTGGTGACTTGATTCGCCTAGGTTTCTTGGCGGGAGCAGACAGTCGTAGGCGCCGAGAGTATCTAGGCGAACAGCTCCGCATCGGCTATTCCAATGGAAAACAGCTGCTCAAGCGGTTGGAGTTGTTTGGAGTGACCTTGGCAGAAGTGGAAGAGGTGATAGCTAAGTATTCAGTCCAAGGGAGTCAGAAATGAAAAGAGTGATTATTACAGGTGGCAATAGTGGCATTGGTTATCAGGTTGCTAAACAGTTGGCTGAAAAAGGCTGGTCGGTAACTCTCTTTTGTAGACGGGAAGAAGCTGCGGAGCAAGCTTGTGAGGAAATTCGTCGACAGACAGGAAATCCACATGTAGATTATATCTTGGTTGATCTATCTGATATGAAGAGTGTCAGGGAAGCAGCGGAACAGTATATTCAAAAAGAAGACTTTCTAGACGTTCTAATTAACAATGCAGCTGACTTTGATTTGTCAGTTAAAAAGCCCATCCTGACTAAGGATGGTTTAGAAAAGCAATTTGCGACCAATGTTGCCGCCCCTTTCTTGCTTTCTATCTTGTTGAAAGGTTTGTTAGAAAAGTCTGAGAGTGGTCGGATTATTAATATTTCTTCTCAAGGGCTGATACTCTATCCTTTCATGAAACTTGATTTTGAAAATTTATCTGGTCAAAAACATTACAGTCCTGCTAAGACCTATTATCAAAATAAACTGGCCTTGTTGATGTTGTCACTTTATATGCGAGAACATTGGGAAGGTATCAAGGTTCAGGCAATCCGTGTGACCAATGTCAAAGTAGATATGCGTCGCTACAATCACCTCAGCGCTTTTATGAAAAATCTGTATAAAATTAAGTCAAAACTTTCGATTAGTCCTGAAGAAATGGCCAAAGTTTATACAGCTTTATCTACAGAAGATCGCTATGAAGGATTTTTGTATGACGAGAAATGCAAGGAAGTAAAAGCAAATGCACCTGCTTACGAAGAAGAGGAGCAAGAAAAACTCTATTCTTTGCTTGAGCACCTGACTTTCTCAAGAGACAATCCATAAAGGATGAGAAAAATAAATTTCATGGACTGCTTCAATAGTGGAAAGAAATTCAGATATTTAACTCTGTTTGGAGTGACCTTGGCCGAAGTGGAAGAAGTGATGGAAAGTTATGATAATAGCTAAGCACTCCCAAAATACCAGGGGAATGTGTTACAATAGAGGTAGTAACTATAGAAAAGAGAATAGATGAGAATTGCAGATTATAGCGTGACCAAGGCAGTGCTGGAGCGTCACGGTTTTACATTTAAAAAGTCCTTCGGGCAAAATTTCCTGACGGATACCAATATTCTTCAAAAGATCGTGGATACGGCTGAAATTGATAACCAGGTTAATGTCATTGAAATTGGGCCAGGAATTGGTGCTTTGACGGAGTTTTTGGCTGAGCGTGCGGCAGAGATTATGGCCTTTGAGATTGACCACCGTTTGGTACCGATTTTGGCAGATACTTTACGTGATTTTGACAATGTTACCGTAGTCAACGAGGACATTCTCAAAGTTGACTTGGCCCAGCATATCCAGAATTTCAAAAATCCTGACCTGCCCATTAAGGTGGTAGCCAACTTGCCTTACTACATTACGACGCCTATTCTCATGCACTTGATTGAAAGTGGCATTCCTTTTAGCGAGTTTGTGGTTATGATGCAAAAAGAAGTGGCAGATCGCATCTCAGCCCAACCCAACACCAAGGCTTACGGTAGTTTGTCGATTGCTGTCCAGTATTATATGACAGCTAAGGTTGCCTTCATCGTGCCTCGTACGGTCTTTGTGCC